>JAWXCO010000080.1:0-55960 GCA_034408705.1 Bacteroidota bacterium | reverse complement strand
TGCTTCTTGAGCCAGGTGGCATAGTCCGCCGCGGCGGATCTGCAAAAGCTTCTACAGCGGTTCCCTGCCCGACTGCGTCATGCAGGCAGGGAATCCGCTCGGGACCTCAATAAATGTGAAAGCACCTGAAAGGGTGCTTTTGATTTTTCCGGAGACCACGGAAAGCTTGCCTGCCTGTGTTCGTAAGGAAAATCAAAAAAACAGGAACAGCTGGCTGGTTTACTATTTTGACTTTACGGCTTTCAATGCGGATCATGTTAATAATCCGCCAGGGACCTCAATAAATATGAATCCGGCTGGAAAGGCCAACGGTATTGGCGGTAGTTTATTAACTAACACTTCTTTTAAAAAACATATCAAACAACTTTTGCAGTCCATCGTTGTAAACGAAAGATAATCTTTCATCTTCCTTCTACTTATTCGGCATGCTCTGGACAACGGGGAAGACTCAGGATAGCCGGGAGCGCAAAAAAAATCCCGGAATAGACATTCCAGGATTACAAATCTTAATTAGGCAATTTACTTGGACATTTTAGGAGGTTTGGTTTTCAAGGGATATTTTTTTTCAAGGGTGGTTTCTTTCAGGATACTGGATCTTTTTATATTAAACAGTATTGAATATCTGATACAAAGTAAAATTATCCTGCAACCACAAGCAATAGAACAATACCGAAACATTTTGTAGCTGTGTTCCTACACCCTGACTTTTTAACAGAATAACAGGAAGTATATCGAACATTTACTTAGAATAATTCCTTAACCCGCCCGGATCATAGCAGCGGTTCCAGTGACACCTGCAATGTCCAACCAAATAAAAAAGCCACTTCCTTTCAGAAGTGGCTCCAATGTATCTTTCAATATTTATTTACTACCTGTACAAGATGTCGCAAGGGTGCATTTCACCTCTTTGGAACAACCTGGCAAGTCCATACATTTCGGATCGCATTAGCCGTCATCACAGTTTTTTGGATCACACTTGTCAACTTTGCATCCGGTCTGTGCTTTTTTCTTTGCCTTTTTTTACCACAGCCATTGGAAGCCAGTGCAGGCATTGCCACCAGGGCAATAAGTGTCATGACTAAAATATATTTTAATTTTTTTAGAGTTTATTTTTATAAATATGATTGATCGGAAGTCAGCTTACTACTTCAGTTAAATACTGAAAGCCAGGTTCCCTTTTTCGGGTTCAATACCTCCTTTGATCAGCAGGAGTTTCATTTCGTCACTATCAAAACAAAGATGATACATTCGGATCGCCAACAGCATTTTAGATTGTTCTGCATATTTTTTCATACAACCGAAATTATAAAAAATTCAAAATCCGGCAGCAGGAGAATAGTCATGATTAATTAACAATCTTTTGATGCGGCGTAATATAGTATGTACTGCTGCCTGATTAAATAATAATTGATAAAAACGGAGGAAACTATTCCGGGACCTGATTTTCAATATAGGCTTTGCTGCCGGCCGGTGTATAGAGCCCCCCGAGCGAATCCACTATCCTGGCCGTATCTGTAATAGCAGCCGGGAGAATAAAGAATAGTTTAAAGCTCGCAGAGTCCATGGTTTCCATCCGTACGTCGAGGCCAAAGCCTTTCAATTTACCATAACGGCTCAAAGCCCTTTCTTTGGCGGAAGTTTCAATGATAAATTTATAATTGTCAGCCGGGTTTACGGCAATTGGTTGTGACGAGGCTAAGCTATCCTTTGGCCAGGATGTGGTATCGGTTACAAGACTTGTTTCACCTTGTGGCTCTTTCTCTTTGGCAGGGGCTTCATTATTTTTGGCCGTTGTTCTTTTATAGACAGTATAACCACCCCAGATAGCAAAGGCCAACCCGGCTACTATGAATGAAGCAGCAAGTGGTTTCTTCCAGGAAATTTTTGTTTTCCGGGTATAAAAAACACTTTTAAATTCTGTATGTGCTTCTTCTTTCAGATTAGCAGGGGAAGCCTCTTTTACCGGTTGCACTTTCAGGGTGGACGGCATAACCTGGCCGGAGGTAAAAGTAAATTCCCCGGATCTTACTTTGACCAGGTTCCCTATACCTTCCAGTAAAAAAGGTTTTCCAATATTTAAAAATTGCAGGGCTAGTCCAAGATGAGAATCAAGATCGGCAGCTGCCAGCGCTTTTAGTTTACCCGTATGTAATGAAATATATTCAATAAGTCCCGGTGTCTCTTTAATAGTAGGATTGTTTTCAAAAGAAACTCCCTCCAGAATCGCAGGCTTATTCTGTTTATTGCTTTCCGGCTCAAGTATCACTGAGGGGTCAAGCAAAAAAGTACCAAATCCCGGCAGGTCCAGACGTTTATGGGTATAAAGGTATTGGGCCAGTAATGGGGCTAATTTCAATGCTTAGGGGTTAAGAACTCTAAGATATATATTTTGTCCCGCTACTGCAAGGGTATAATGGTCCGGAGTTTTACCTTTGTGTAAATTATGCTGACAAACGAGGAAAAGGGCTTTATCGAATATTGGGAAGCAAACAGGCTGGTTAAGAAAAAGGTATGGAAACAACTCGCTGTTGGCCTGCCCCTTGCGGTGGCTATCGTCATATCTATTTCAATTAATATATTTTCCCGATGGCATAAGGAAGCCGAAAAGCAAATGAAACAACAGAGTACCTCCCTGGTCATTGTTCTGCTGGGGGCTTCTTTGTTGATCGTGGTTTTTATTGTAATATTCTCCGCCCGGCATCGGTGGGATATGAATGAGCAACAGTATAAAGAACTGGTGGCGAAAAGAGAAAAACCATAAATTTGCCTGCTTTTGCAGCATAACCGGCCTTTCAGAGGTCTTATCATCAAATTCCGTCACAAAAAACAAGTAATGAAAAGAACAATCCTGATTTTATCTGTTTTCCCCTTATTATTTAGTGGTACGAGCTGTATCAAAGACACTTCCTGCAGGAATAAAACTATCGAAAGCGAACAAGGCCAGATATCAAGCTATGCCTCTACGACCGGTATGACCGGCACCACGCATAGCAGCGGTCTGTATTACCAGGTCCTCGGTAGCAGCATCGGTGTGGCGCCTACAAATATTTCCCGTGTTTCAGTTACCTATACCGGGAAATTCCTGGACGGGACTGTATTTGATTCATCAACAACTCCCATCACTTTTGGATTAGGTGATGGAATTATTGAGGGTTGGAGGATTGGTTTGCCCCTGATACAGAAAGGCCAGACCATCAGGATGGTCATTCCTTCTTCACTGGCCTATGGTTGCGCCGGAAGGGGAAGTATCTCCAGTAACACCATACTTTTTTTTGAAGTCCAATTGCTGGACGTATTATAATAGCTAAGACTATCTGCTTCTGCTTGGCCCTCCGATCTATACCGGGGGGCTTTTTATGATACATATAGAGTAGAATGTCGTTTCCACCAGTTAAAACTTCGCAAGGGTAAATAGTAAGTAGTATTTTTGTTTGAAATCACCCCTCTTGCCATACGAAGCCATATCGGTATTTGATATTTTTAAAATTGGGGTAGGCCCTTCCAGTTCTCATACCCTTGGTCCCTGGCGGGCCGCACAGCGATTTGCGCAAATGCTGAAAGAAAAAAATCTCCTGTTTGAAGTGTTGGAGACAAGGGTATTACTTTATGGTTCGCTGGCCAAAACCGGGAAAGGGCATGGTACTGATGTAGCCGTACAGCTCGGTTTATGCGGCGATGATCCTGTTACATTCGCTGTTGACCAGATCAGTCCCAAGATGCATGATATAGCAACGATGAAGAAGATCGTACTGCTGGGTTTACACGAAGTTGATTTTGACCCGCAGGAGGACATTGATTTTTTAAAAACGGAAAGCCTGCCCTTTCATCCCAACGCCCTTACTTTCCTGGCCACACTTAAGAACGGGGATTCGATAGCCGAAACTTATTATTCAGTTGGTGGTGGTTTTGTAATTAAAGAAGGAGAAGTACTCTCTGCAAAAGATACGGCTCAATTACCTTTCCCAATAAATACAGCAGACGATATTTTGCACTGGTGTATTAAAACCGGGATGTCCATCAGCGAGATCGTTATGGAAAACGAAAATACCTGGCGAACAGAAAAGCAGACCCGGGAAGGAATACTGAATATTTGGCGGGTAATGAAAGAATGTATTTACAGGGGTTGTCATACTCCCGGGATATTACCGGGTGGTTTAAACGTCAAACGTCGTGCAGAAGCCCTGAACAGGAAACTAACTGCTGGTAAGACCTACAATGATTATGAATCCTGGTTGGCCGTTATCCGTTCGGGAGGAAATGATTTTAAATACACATTGGACTGGGTCAGTTGCTTTGCCCTGGCCGTAAATGAAGAGAATGCGTCCTTTGGCCGGGTGGTTACTGCACCTACCAACGGGGCAGCTGGTGTTATACCGGCGGTCTTACAATATTATATTGCTTTTTGTTCCGATAGTTATCGGGATACAGATATAAATGAAAAAATCCAGCAGTTCCTGTTTACTGCAGCGGAGATCGGAAGTATTTTCAAAAAGGGAGCGACACTTTCCGCCGCAATGGGCGGTTGCCAGGCCGAGATCGGTGTTTCATCTGCTATGGCAGCAGCAGGTTTAACTGAATGCATGGGGGGTACACAAAAACAGGTGATGATGGCTTCGGAAATTGCGATGGAACATCACCTTGGGTTGACATGTGATCCGATTGGTGGATTGGTTCAAGTGCCCTGCATTGAAAGAAATACCATGGGTGCTATCAAAGCTATTACAGCTTCTCAATTGGCCCTGCAAAGCACTCCCGATTTCGCCAAAGTATCATTGGATGCGGTGATAAAAACCATGTGGGATACAGCCAAAGACATGGACTTTAAATACAAAGAAACAGCTGACGGCGGATTAGCTATTAATGTTCCGCTCAGTTTGCCTGAATGTTGATTCACATTGTTTTGTAACTTCCCTATAAATAATAAATCCCCCACATGCGAAAACTGTCCATCATTGGTTGCATATTGCTCAGTACGGTTTTTGCCGGGGCACAACAGTTTGGCGGAAATCCACCTTCTCATCAATGGAAACAGATCAATACCGATTCAGTTAGAATTATTTTCCCCGTGGGCCTCGATAGCCAGGCTAACAGAACTGCATCCATTATTCATTACCTGGCGGGACAACAACCGATGTCATTAGGCAGCCAGTTGAAAAAGATAAATATTGTTTTACAAAATCAGACGACTATTCCCAACGGGTATGTTCAATTAGGTCCATACCGCAGTGAATTTTTTCTAACCCCCGATCCGAATAATTTTGCGCAGGGAAGTATTCCCTGGGGTGATCAACTGGCTTTGCATGAATACCGCCATGTACAGCAGTTCAATAATTTTAATAACGGGTTGAGTAAGCTGATGAAAACCTTGTTTGGCGAGGAGGGATATGCGCTGGCCATCAATGCATCCATACCCGATTGGTTTTACGAAGGCGATGCAGTGTATAATGAGACCGTATTGACAAAACAGGGCAGGGGCCGTTTGCCGCTTTTCCTGAATGCTTACCCATCTCTATGGCAATCAGGAAAAAAATATTCCTGGATGAAATTGCGGAATGGATCTTTTAAAGATTATGTTCCCAACCATTATAATTTAGGTTACCTGCTGGTTAATTATGGACGGGAAAAATATGGTACAGATTTCTGGGCAAGGGTAACAAAGGATGCCAGTGCATATAAAGGATTGTTCTACCCCTTTCAAAAAGCCATTCAGCAGCACGCCGGGGTTGATTATAAGACTTTCCGCGAACAGGCTTTTACTTCCTATAAAAAAAATGCGGAAAGGGTAGCTGTTAACAGGGATGAATTCCTGTTACCGCTTAAGAAAAGTTATGTGAGCAACTATTATTTTCCCTATGCTGCAGGTGCAGAGTCTCTGGTATACCTGAAATCAACCTACCGGCAGCGCCCCACTTTTTATAGGAAAGATGCCAGCGGGGAGCATAAAGTAAAGATAAAGGATATTGCTATTGATGAACAGTTCTCTTATCGCAATGGTAAGATCGTGTATGCTGCTTATCAAACCGATGCCCGCTGGGGTTGGAAGGATTACAGTGTGATCAAAGTGATTGATGTACAAACAGGACAGCAAAAGAAAATCACGAGCAAATCAAAATATTTTACGCCTGATATCTCTGCCGACGGATCAAAAGTGGCTGCGGTACAAGTAGCTACCAACGGAAGAAGTGAGTTACATATAATCGACGCAGACAATGGGCAGGTGATAAAAGCGATCCATTCTTCAGAGATCAGTTTGTTTACCGATCCCAAATTTATTGATGAAACTTTACTCGTTACAGCTGTACGATTGGGAGATGGGAAGATGGCGCTGGCAACAGCTGAGATCGCAACGGGTAATACGATACGGCTGACCCCACCGTCCTTTAATGTAGTTGGATACCCCTGTGTTTATAACGGACTTATATATTTTACGGCATCCTATGAAGGCAACGATGATGTATTTGCCCTTCGTATGAACGATAAAAAGATATTCAAGATCAGCGACGGACCACTGGGTAATTATTATCCCAACGCCGGTAATGGTAAAGTAACCTGGTCTGTATTTACGGCAGAAGGATACCAGCTGAAGCAAATGGATGAGAAAGATATTAAATGGAATGAGGTCAGCACAGCGGTAGCAGAGAAATTAACAGACAAGTTCACCGTCAGCCATGGTAATGAATATGGCGATGTGTTGCTGAATAAAATACCTCAACGAAATTTTCCTGTTACAAAGTATAAAAAAGGAACAAAGCTCCTGAATTTTCATAGCTGGCGGCCCTATTATGAAGATCCGATCTTTACCTTCTCTTTGTATGGAGAGAATGTGCTGAATACGCTGCAGACTGAATTGTATTATTTATACAACCAGAATGAGCAAACAAGTGCCGTTGGTTTTAGCACGGTGTATGGGGCGCTTTTCCCTTTTCTCAGCCTGGGAACGGAATTAACCTTTAACCGGGAAGGTTTTACGGGTAATAAACTCCGCCAGTGGAACCAGCTAGATTCCCGGGTTGGGCTTAATATTCCATTGCGGATCACCAGCGGG
The DNA here is from genome assembly GCA_034408705.1 of Bacteroidota bacterium. GTDB lineage: Bacteria > Bacteroidota > Bacteroidia > Chitinophagales > Chitinophagaceae > JJ008. Next base: position 48,915 of record JAWXCO010000080.1, on the reverse strand, counting down.
CAGACCTTTAAGAATTTCAATATCGGAAGCAATTATGTGCTGCGCAACGAATTCAACAGGGGCTTCTTTAAAGATTCGCTGGGGAATACTTCTTATAGCTACCTACAGCATTTTATTTCCTGGAGTGAGCAGGTGCAAACGGCTGTACAGCATATTTATCCACGATTTGCCTATGCAGTATCAGCTACCTATCGTCATGCGATCACTCAATATGAGGGCAACCAGGTAAATGCCAGTGGATCTTTATATCTACCGGGCTTCTTATCTACACATAATCTGTTGCTCACAGGTTCTTTTCAGGAAAGAGATACATTGCGACAGATTTTATTAGGGAACCGCTTTGCTTACTCCCGCGGATATACGGGACGTTATTTTCCAAGAATGTGGCGGGTATCGGCAAATTACCATTTGCCATTGCTATACCCTGACTGGGGTTTTGGAAACATTCTTTACCTGCAGCGATTGAGAGCAAATGTTTTCTATGATTTTACCAAAGTAAGTGATAAAAAAGCAACAAGGGATCAGCGCAGTGCAGGTGCCGAGTTCTTTATTGATACCAAATGGTGGAACCAGTACCCGCTGACATTCGGTTTCCGGGTAAGCCGTTTATTGGACCGGGATCAGTTTGATGGTTTCAAGGGAACTGTGTATGAGTTTGTGTTGCCGGTAAGTATAATTCCGAGGTAAGTCAAGGTCTCCCCAAATCCCTCCGCAGGAAGGGCTTAAGGTCGGTTTATCAAAATTTTTTTAAAAATAATGCGGAATGATTGAATAAGAGTCTCATAACTCGCAGTTCAGAATTCACAACTAAAGCGAAGCAAGGCTTTCCTCGATCACCTTTATCTTTTCTTCAGCATCCGCCTTTTTCTTTCGTTCGATATCGATCACTTCCGGTTTGGCGCTCTGAACAAAACGTTCATTCCCAAGTTTCTTTTCTACGGATACTAAAAAGCCCTTCAGGTAAGTAAGATCTTTTTGTAACTGTTCTTTTTGGGAGGCTGTATCGAGTACCGTTGTTGTTTCAATAAAGAATTTATCTTTTTGGACTACAACCGTAATACTGTTGGCAACAGAAGCAGACGTGTAGGAAACAGCTTCAGCATTGACCTGTTTCAGTAAAATGCTTTCGATTGATTTGTACGTTTCAATATTGTCAGTAAGAATATGAAGCCGGATAGGCTCTTTTGGTTTTAATTGATTTTTAATCCTGGCATCACGGATAGCTGTGATAACTTGTTTTAATAAAGATGCATTCGATAAAATGGCAGCATCAGCAGGGTTTACCGCCGGGTATTGTTTTACCGTCAGATCATCCTTTCTTTCTTTTAGCTGATGATATATCTCTTCCGTAATAAAGGGCAGGAAAGGATGCAGTAATTGCATCAATTCTTCAAAGAAGCCAACAGTCTTCTCATATACAGCTTTATCGATAGGTTGTTCAAAACCGGGCTTCACCCATTCTAGATACCAGCTGCAGAAATCATCCCATATAAGAGAATAGATCGTTTTCAGCGATTCACTAAGCCGGAAATCTTTAAACTGTTCATCTAATTGAATCCTTACTTCGTTGAGACGATTCTCAAACCAATCTATCGAAAAAGTATTAGGCATGGCCTGACTTCCGACTCTCGACTCCCAACTCCGGACTAATTTTAAAGCATTCCACATTTTATTGATGAAAAATCTTCCCTGCTCATTACCGGATTGATCCCACATCAGGTCATTTCCGGCAGGAGAGGAGATCAGGATGCCAAAGCGAACAGCATCGGCGCCATCTTTTTCGATCATCTCCAGCAGATCGGGTGAGTTGCCCAATTGTTTACTCATCTTGCGTCCCTGCTTATCCCGAACCATACCGGTAAAATATACATCCCTGAAAGGCTGCTCCTTCTTGTATTCATAACCGGCCATGATCATCCGGGCCACCCAAAAGAAAATAATGTCTTGCCCGGTTACTAAAGTGGTAGAAGGGTAATAATAACCTGCTTCTTTGTTATCGGGATTGCTTATTCCTTTAAATACTTCCATCGGCCAGAGCCAACTGCTAAACCAGGTATCTAATACATCTTCATCCTGTACCAATTTAAGATTCCTGGTGGCAGGGTTTTGCAGATGAACTTCTTCCAGGCTTTGCGCAACATATACATTCCCTTCTTCATCATACCAGGCAGGTATACGTTGTCCCCACCAAAGCTGGCGGCTGATGCACCAGTCTTTAATATTTTCCAGCCAGTGATTATACGTGTTTTTTAGTTTGGCCGGGTAAAAAGTAATGGTATCATTCATTACATTTTCAAGTATCTCCGGGTTTCTTTCCAGGAAAAGTTTCATATTCAAAAACCATTGCAGGGAAAGCTTGTTTTCAATGATGGCCCCTGTACGTTCACTGGTCCCCACCTGTCCCTGGTAATCTTCTGTCTTTTCCAATTGTCCCAAAGCGGCGATATCTTCGGCGATTTTTTTTCTAAGTACAAAACGATCAATACCCACATACGACAAAACTTGTTCTGAAGGATTGTCTTCCATTAATTCCTGAACACTGAATTTCCCGGTGTCATCAAGTGTATCAATTGACCGCAGCTGATGTTTTACTCCCAGCATGTTATCGTTCTTGTCATGCGCAGGAGTTACTTTCAAAGCACCGGTTCCAAAATCTGTTGTTACATACTCGTCGGCAATGATGGGTATTTTTCGGTTGATAAGGGGAACGAATACCTGCTTGCCGACCTGCTGCGTATATCGTTCATCCGCCGGATTTACAAAGATGGCCACATCACCCAAAATTGTTTCAGGCCGGGTGGTAGCTACCGTCATGCTGCCACTACCATCAATAAGTTTATAAGTGACGTAGTATAGTTTGGAATCAACTTCTTTGAAAATAACTTCTTCATCACTGAGGGCTGTTTGGCTCACGGGATCCCAGTTCACCATTCTTTTACCACGGTAAATAAGTCCTTTCTGATGCAGGTCGGTAAATATCTTTATTACAGCTTTGTAATAATCATCATCCATGGTGAAGGACGTTCTGTCCCAATCTAAACTACATCCCATCTTTTTCAACTGCTGCAAAATGATACCGCCGTATTTCTCTTTCCATTCCCAGGCATATTTCAAAAAATCTTCCCTGCTTAGTGATGATTTGGCAATGCCTTTTTCCCGGAGCATTTGTACCACTTTAGCTTCGGTAGCAATGGAAGCATGGTCAGTACCAGGCACCCAGCAGGCATTTTTTCCCTGCATCCTGGCGCGGCGTACCAATATATCCTGTATCGTATTGTTGAGGCAGTGGCCCATGTGCAACACACCGGTTACATTGGGCGGGGGTATTACTATGGTATAAGGCTCCCGGCTATCAGGTTCGCTGTGAAAATAATTTTTATCCAACCAGTGTTGGTACCATTTCTGTTCTGCACTGCCGTGTTCAAAGTTTTTGCTCAGTTCCATACGAAATTCCTTACTATTTTGGCAGGTGGCCTTTTTAAAACAGGCCGGGTGTACCAGTAAGGCGGCAAATTTACCGGGTTTTGCGTAGATGACGAAAAGGCAGTTGTAAGCAGGCTGCTTATTCAGTAGGAGGCATGTTTCTTCTTATTTCTTTGCAGATATCGAACTCGCCCCGGTGTACTTTCAGTATTGCATGACTGGTCTCTTGGATCGTTGAGGTCTTGGTCAGGTAGCTACGGGCACCCAATTCAGTCATTTTGGATGCATACTTTGGTTGGTTGTTCACTGACAGGCCAATGATTTTGATCGAAGGATGGGTTTCCATGACCTGCTCGGTCACCGCAAAGCCATTTACCGGGTACATATTAATGTCAACTAACAGGGTATCGGGAATAAATTCCCGGGCTTAGTTGATACCATCCTGCCAGTTCCCGGGATCGGGTACCATCTGGAACCGGGGATTATTTTCTAAGAGCATCTTCCGTGCTTCACGGACCAATTGATGATCATCTACCAGTATAAAACGAATCGGGTCATTCTTCTTTTCAATCATTAATATAGTTCAACAGATACCGGGTGCTAAAAATAATAACCTGCCTATTAACCGGTTTGAGCAATAAACTATGACAACCAGGGCATTTTCAAAAGTAGACGGTAATTAGGGTCATTAAAAATTAAAAATAGTAAAAATACTAAAATAGCAAAGTAGTATTACTGTGTTCAGATTCTAATATTTTTTACGAATGTTTCATTTAAACGTTTTCTTTGTTCCGGGCAAGATTTTCTGCTGCTGGTCCCGGCAATGCTTTTTTAAAATTATATTCGTGTCTTCACTGTTATGATTCTACAACCCAACCAATTGCACAAGTAAGGCCACCCGGTTCATAATAAACCGGCAAGAATGATTATAGCCACTTGCATGAAGTTGATAAAAAAATGACTGACACATGAAAAGAGAATTAGCTTCCTGGTACAGCCCCTCTCTGAATAAAGAAATGCCCATTGCCAGCTACGGCGATTATGGTTTTGCCCTCCTGCTGGTACCCACTGCTGCCGCCGATTACCTGGAGTATGAACGTTTTCAGCTGATGGACCACCTGGCGCCCTTCATCGACAGTGGTATAGTAAGGGTGTTCTCTATCGATAGCATTAACAACGACAGTTGGATGAACAATCAGATGAATCCCCGGGATAAATCAATCCGGCACCAGCAATGGAATGATTATGTGTTTAACGAAGTGGTGCCATTTATACGAAATAATACGAGCTGGGAAACACCGATCATTACCTGTGGTGCTTCCTTTGGCGCATTGCACAGTATGAATTTGTTTTTGAAAAGACCAGACCTGATCAACGGTGTGATCGCCATGAGTGGGGTTTACGACCTGTCTGAATACACCAAAGGCTATTTTGATGATGATGCTTATTTTAATAGCCCTGAGCATTATATGAAAAACCTGGCGGATCATAATATTCTGGAACAGATCCGTAAAAGTCAGCATATCCATATTCTTACCGGCAGCGGTAACTATGAGGATCCGGGTGCCAGTGGCCGTTTTGCCAAAGTGCTCTACGATAAAGGTATTTGGTATGAACTGGATGTGTGGGGGCAGGAGTGGCCCCATGACTGGAACACCTGGAGGGCCATGCTCCCGCATTATCTCGGCTCGAAATTTTAGTATGTAATTATATTGATCAAAGCATCTTTTTCAAAACCCTTGAATGAGAAAGATGCTTTTTTTGTTGCTGGTTATCCCGGCTTTTGGTTTTGCCCAAAGCGAAAAATCCGTTGAAGCATTTTTAAAAAGCCGCCCACCAAACCTGGATAAGCTAATCTCATTGCCAGAAGTCAGCTACAATCCCCATTAATATATGGAAAAATTGATAAGGCATAACCGGACCTTAATCTATGCTATTAGCACTGATTCTATGTATCACAAAATTTTTTCATTATACCGGTATACCCGGGCGGACCTGGAAAAATATAAAGAAGCAAAGGATTCTTTATCATACAATTACTATTCCCGGTATTCAGTTGATTCGTTGCCTTTTTTTTATTTTTCAAAACAGGAGTTGGTGCTTTATTCTGCCTGCGGGCAATGCCTGAATAGTTGTAGCCATAATGGAAAAGACCAGGAACCCTGCCATCGCAATGCCTGTCATTTCCAGGAAGCCTGGTACGTAAGGGATAAGAAAGTACAGTTAATTGTCACTAATTAATTGTTGTAGTAGTTGCGAAAATGCTGCCCGGTCGATCATCCGGGCTCCCAGGCTTTCGAGATATTCGGTGTACACCTGGCAATCGACCAGTTCGATCCCTTCCTGTTGTAATTGCTGAACATATTTGATAAAAGCATAGCGGGATGCATTGCTTACCTGGCTAAACATGCTTTCGCCAAAAAAGACTTTTCCCATTTTGATACCATAGAGTCCCCCAACCAATTCTCCATTTTTCCATACTTCCGCACTATATGCATAGCCCAATTCATGCAGCCTGACATAAGCTTTTTCTACTTCATCGGTGATCCAGGTGCCATCCTGTCCCGGCCGGCTTGTTGCTTTGCAATGCTGAATGACCTGTGTAAACGCTTTATTCGTCGTGAATTCGAATGCGTCTCTGTTCAGCAATGGCCGTATGCTTTTGCTCACTTTTAATTCAGTTGGGAACAATACAAACCGCGGATTCGGGCTCCACCATAAAATGATATCACCTTCATACCAGGGAAAAATGCCCAGACGATAGGCCAGTAATAATCTTTCTGTAGAAAGATCACCACCCATGGCCAATAACCCATCCGGCTCTGCTGCATGTACAGGTGGGAAGACTAATTCATTATCAAGTGCAAAAATTGCCATGTCCAAGTGAGGAATTACCCGGCTATTACTTCTACCGTAGCATTAATACCACGTTCAGAAATGGCATCACGTTGAGGTTTAAGGTCGTCGAATCTGCCGTTCTTCACGGCATATTTTCCCTGGAAGTGAATGATATAGGCACATTGTTCGGCCTGTTCCTGAGAGTGGCCGCAGATCTCCATCAGGGTCTCAATCACCCACTCAAAAGTATTGACTTCATCGTTCCAAACAATAAGATTGCAGGGATCTTCCGTTAAAGTCAGCACATCCATTTCTTCAAGGCTGTCTGTTTGTAAATCGTTGCTGGGGTTAAACATTATACAGCAAATGTAAAAAATTTTGGACGGATTCCAGCAGGCGGAACTGGTTTAAATTCTTGTACTTTTAATTCAAATCAACAGTATGGAAAGGGTAATTGGCCTTAGAGGCCCTTTTTATAAAAGCGAGCGATCCCAGGGGATTGGTGGCCTGGTACGAGAAGCATCTCGGTATTTCTTTTAAGGGCACAACTTATACCGACTGGCCCTTTATCCCGACAGATGGCAGTCAAAGGCCGGGCTCTAATGTGCTTTCTTTTGTTAAAAACGATTCAGACTATTTCGCTCCCGGCGAAAAACCCGTGATGCTGATTTTTTTTGTACATGATCTGCTTGCTTTCCTTGCAATGTTGAAAGAAGGGAGTCACTATTATTGGCGAGCCGATGGATGAAGAGTAGGGCAAATTCGACTGGATACTGGATCCCGATGTAACAAGATCGAAGTGTGGCAACCGCCTGCACAATATAAGTCCCTCTACCTTCCCTTATTTTCTTCTTTTTTTAGTTTAGTGTAGAGTTTGATCAGAATAGATTAAAATTCTTTTTTCAAACCTATTAAGTGTGGGGCAACGTATCTACAACTGACATCACAAAAGGGTTGGATACAAAGCGAGCAAAACCTAACGGTTACCATTAAATACCCGGAAATGATGGCTGAGATTTACCCATATTTCAGCTTTGATAAGCTGCAGGAGTTTGGAAAAGAGAATTTGTGGTTTGTGTAAAGTAAAGATACAAGCAATTGCTCCCCAACCCGGTGTGTAATGTGAGGAAAGTATTCCCCGATATTCCCATTTCTCGTATACAATTCAGCTTTTAAGACAATCCTATCATGGCATTATATTTAGTATACTTAATAATAACAACATCACTCACATTTAAAAGGAATTACTATTCAAAATGTTTGAAAGATGCAACTTATAACAAGAGAATTATAACCCTTTTCCGGATAAAGCAATCAATCTTTCTCGTGGCTAACAAAGTCTAAAAAACTAAAAATGAAAAAGTTAATCATTCTTTCAACCTTTATTGCAGCTGCAATGAGCATCCTTCCTTCCTGCAATTCAAAACAAACGGTTGATGATTATCTAAAAGATGATACGCAGCGTAAGGAAGTTACAACCGCTATTATACATAATCCGGCTTACCATGCGGAACTGATGCAGGTGATGATGAACAGCGATAGCACAAAGCAAATGATGGGAGAAGGCATGATGAAAGACCCGGCTATGATGAATATGATGATGGAAAATATGATGAATATGGCAGATAAAGATACTGCCATGTGTAAAAAAATGATGAATATGATGGAGCAAAAACCAATGATGATGAAAATGATGAAAGAGATGAATATGACAGCCGGTACAATGTATACTTGTCCAATGCACCCGGAAGTAAAATCTGCAACACCCGGAAAATGTCCCAAATGCGGAATGGATTTGGTTAAGATGAAAGAAAGTAAAACGATGGATGATAGTAAAATGAAAATGCAGTAAGATGGCCGGGGATGAATATGGATTAGTTAACTTTTGTTGTAATAATTAAGTAAAAATAACATAATGCACAATAATTACTGGAACTGGGGAATGGGTTGGGGTATGTGGCTGATTCCGCTTGCTATTGTATTAATTATTGTCCTTTTGTGGCGAAGAAGAATTAAAAGGTGACAGCCAGAAAGAACAATTTTGCAAACGAAAATCAATCAATAAGCCAACCCTGATAGCAATGAAAATACTATTTACAATAGATGGGGCTGACTGTAACCAAACAGTGGTATAGGAATTGGGCAACAGACTTCTTTCATCCGACACTAAAATTCATGTAGTTTCTGCTTTTGATATTTCACCAATAGTATTGTCAATACCTACACAATTTTGGGGGCTTGGCAATTTTTATGAAGATAGCAGACATGTTGCGCAAAACACCGCTGAGAAAGGAACTAAAGATACTTCTAAATACCTGCATGATAAAAACTCAACCTCAACTATTACTATGGCTGCAATTGAAGGCTCTCAAAAAGTAGTTATCCTGGATCAACCAAAAACTTTTGGAGCCGACCTGATTTTGGTTAGTTCACATGGTCATGGAGCTGTCGCAAGTTTTCTTGCCGGATCGTTTTCTCAGGCAATTACGCTAGATGCAAAATATTCGGTGGAAATTGTAAGGAATGAATAATCAAAAAAATAAAAAAAATCAAAATTAATTATTGTTTTATAGCGTAAAGCACGGCTCACAAGAAAACATGAACTAAGGAACTTATACCTGCACGATGCATCCGGAAGTAAAATCAGACAAGCCGGGTAAATGTCGCAAGTGCGGAAAGGAATTAATATAGAAAAATTAATTTAACCGGGTAACAGTGAAACTGAAGAACAGGCAACAGTGTTACTGAAGAAAAAATAAATAATTTATTAAAATGAGTCACCAGAAATTTCAATCCTGCATGGATGCTTGTTTAGCATGTGCAGTAGAATGTAATCATTGTACAACAGAATGTTTGCAGGAAGATAATATTAAAGCACTTGTTCAGTGTATTCAGCTGAACAGACAATGTGCGGCAGTTTGTTTCTCAGCTGCCCAACTAATGAGCATAGGCGGAGAACACGCCGCTCATCTATGTAAAGAATGTGCAGAAATTTGTGATGCTTGTGCTGTTGAATGTGAAAAACATTCAAACGAACATTGCAAAAAATGTGCAGAGGCTTGCCGCAAGTGTGAAGAAGAATGCAGCACTATGGCGAAAATGTAGAAATTTCCCTAATTAGATTTTGTCGTTTTGGTTCGCTTAAAGAAATAAAGTAGTCAAATCGAGAAAAATTTGAATAATCGTTTAAATCACAAAAACAAATTTATCAATTCAAAAATCATGGAAAATTTAATTTCACACACTTACCATATCGGTGGTATGAGCTGCGGCGGCTGTGTTTCAACAGTTAAAAGTAAATTGTCGGCAGTTTCAGGGGTAACATCCGTAACAGTGGACCTTGGAAAAAAGGAAGCGGAAATTACTTCGTCCCAGCAAATTAAAACGGATCGTCTCAGAAATGAGTTTAGTAATACGCAGTATACTATTTCTGAACTAACTACGTAGAAAGATGAACACGATGATGGGTGATTATCTGGTGCAAATCATGCTGATGGGAAATAAGGAATTGTAGCATATGTTGATGTGTCTTTTGATTTAGATGGCCGAAAAGGATTCAACTATGCGAAAAAATAAGATCGATATGATCGTATAAAAAACTGTAGCTGTAGTTAAGCTTTCTTAAAAATATTGAAAAGGGGTATAAAAATCATAGAAAGGACTGATCTCCCTCATGTTTTAGTATGTTGTATTTTGTTTCTTTATATATAAAGATTTTCTTAAAAAATAGATGAATAGAGTATATAGATATATACCTTTTTTAATATAGATGAAGAATCTCCTTGTTGCAATACTAGCCATTGTTTATATTACTACATCTACCGGTGTTATCGTTCATGTACATTATTGCATAGGTGATATTTCTGATTGGGGGATTGGTGGTAAGAATAATAATTCATGTAGCAAATGTGGGATGATAAAAATTGATGATAAGGGAAAAGGTAGCTGCGAAGATAAGGTTAAGCTCATAAAAAATAATGCTGACCAGAAGAACGCTAAATCAGTCATTCAAATGGGGAATTTGATTGCGGTTGAAATGCAAGCATCATATATTAAAATACCCCCAATTAATTTTTCATTTGTTATTGAAGAAAACCCTATCTCTCATTCCCCTCCCCGAAGTGTTGGCGTAGCAGTTTATATCCGCAACTGCGTTTTTCTTATTTAAGTTTATTTCTATTCAAGAAGCAGGGAGAATTAATGGTCAGGCTATTACTCCTATTTAATTACTGTTCACGAAAATTTATTCAAGATGAAAAAAATTTTAATACCAACCGACTTTTCTTTGAATGCCAACAAAGCCCTCGATTTTGGCGTTCAAATTGCTAAACAAGCAAATGCAGATATCTACCTGATACATGCCAGTGATTTCATTGATACTATTTTCAAAGACAACCAAGCCATATATCAAGAACAGAATCAGGTATTAAGTGATGATGCAAATGAGAATTTATTTTTATTAAAAAGTAGTATTGAAAGTGCTGAAAAAATTTTAGTACATCCTAAGTTGTACAAAGGCAAAATAACTGATGCCATTCTGCAGGCTTCCGCAGAGTTTCATGCTGACCTTATTATAATGGGCACCCTTGGTGCTGCAGGGCTTCAGGAAAAAATTCTTGGGGGCATAACGGCCGGTATCATTGGAAAGACAAGCACGCCAGTGATGGCAGTTCCGCTTTTGAGTGAATGGGATACTCCTAAAAAAATATTGTTGATGGTAAATAATTTTGAAGAGCAGCCTGACACGGTCAGGTCTGTGTTTGAACTGGCAGAATTATTTAATGCCATGGTATGTGTAGCCATATTTACTGACGTAGATTCAGCCGAAGCTGTTGACTATTTAAAAGATAAAAGGGGGGTCACTTCTTATGAAGATAAACTTAAAATCAAATACCCGAATACCGATATAAAGTCTGTTCATTTAGATGGCCATCGATTTGAGGAAACAATTGAAGAATACGTACTTGAACAGCATATTGATATCATGGCAATGATAACGCATAAGCGAACTTTTCTGAAAAGTATTTTTAACCGGAGTATGACAAAGAAAATGTCATACCATACAAGAATTTCCCTCCTGGCAATACCTGCTTAATAGAAAATTATTTTAAAAACATAAGGTATACCAGTTTTTATCACTCAACCTTAAATATATAGTATGAAAAAGTTTTTAGCCGTTTTTGATGGATACAAAATGTCGAAAAGCACATTGGATTATGCTATACAGATGGCACAGGCTATCAATGCCAACCTGGTTGGTGTTTTCTTAGACGAATTCATTTACCGAACCTACAGTGTAACTAAAATAATAAAAACGTATGAAAACTATGATTCAGTAATAAAAAAATTGGATGCGAAAGACAAAGTTAAAAGAGATAAAGCAGTAATAGAGTTTCAAAAAGCCTGTGAAAAAGCAAAAATTACTTTTTCCATTCACAGGGATACCAATATAGCTCTGCAGGAACTAAAACATGAAAGTATGTTTGCAGACCTTATCATAATAAACGAGTATGAAACGTTTACAAAATATAAAGAAAAATTACCAACCCGTTTTATAAAAGATTTGCTGGGTGATGTTCAGTGCCCTGTACTGGTAGTGCCCAACGTTTTTAAGGAAGTTAATAAAATTGTATTGCTGTATAATGGTGGGCCTTCTGCTTTGTATGCATTGAAAATGTTCAGCTATTTGTTTGGCAACTTCAAGGATTTACCTGTAGTGGTTTATACGGTAAATGACAGAATGGATAATGATCGGTTACCGGATAATAAATTGATGAAAGAATTTATTAAGAACCATTTTCCAAAAGCCACTTATACTATTACTCAAGGCTATGCAGAGGAACAAATCCTGGCTTATTTGCGAAAACATAAAGAAAATGAATTGGTGGTGTTAGGTGCCTACCATCGAAGCGAACTGTCCCGCTGGTTTAAAACCAGTATGGGAGATATTTTAATGAAAGAATTGGATATGCCTTTATTTATCGCACACAGTAAATAACCTGAGAAATAAACAGGAAGAGTGTAAGCAAAAAGTATAATCAAATTAATAAAAACATTAAACTGATAATTGAATCAGAAGAAAAAAAATATAGTTGATAACACAGACAAGCCGGATTTTAAAAAATATGTTCTCAAAAAAATATTTTGGACAATTCTTGTATTATTTCTGGTTGTTGTTATTAATATCCTGATCAACAAGTATGCAGGAAGTTATTTTAACGATTTTGCTCAACGGGTATCCCATAATTATACCATCACAGGTTTAGCTTTTTTTCTCAGTGAAATATTTATAGGAATTTTTCCAGCGGAATTGTTCATGATGATTTATCAATCCAAAGGCTGGGAAGAATACTTTTTAATTGTACTTATTTTAGGCGTTATATCTTCTCTATGTGGATTTTTTGCCTTTTTAGCAGGAAGGTATTTGAATGCTGCAAAAATTGCAAGAATGGTAGTACTTCAGAAAAAATTTAAAAAATATGGCGACATGTTCTTGCAGTACGGATGGGTGATTATTATTCTTGCTGCTACTACTCCGCTGCCTTTTGCTATGATTAGCTTCATAGCGGGATATTTTAAGTTTTCTCCCGCTACATTCTTAAAAATCGTTGTTCCCGTACGTATTGTTCGATTCTTTATTTCAGCATATTTTATAAAGTACAGTATTAATTTGTTATAGGCTTGTAACCAATATTTGAGTTATATTGAATCTCTTAAAACCAACAGGTGTAGTACGTTAAGAATAAAAGCTTCTTAGAGTTTTTATTCTTATCCTGATTGATGGTATACGCTTTATAGTGGCGGAGATAAGAAATTTATCACTTAACTATTTTTAATTTTTAATATTAAATCACAAAAAAGTAGCATTTAAAAGAATTAAGTTAAGAAAAATAGGGATGGTTGAGGTTGGTATTGAAGCTGGCCAACAAATAGAAATTTAGTCTGGTCTTAAAGCTACAGGTATTGCTAAATATTGCATAACTGGTTGCTTTAGCCTTGTAAAATAATATCGGTTTTAGAATATTTCTGAATAAAAATATAATTATTTATAGTTAAAATTTATAGTTATTTGAGCATGTTTTGCCACTATTTTCTACGGAAACTCTATCTAAATAAATTCACATAGACTATCAAATGACAAAAGCTACGAAAGTAAAATTTTCCACTAAGCGGAATAAATTACTAAAATGTCCCACCGGCATCATAGGTTTTGACGAAATTACAGAAGGGGGACTTCCAAAAAATGGAACTACGTCAGTTTCCGGAAATGCAGGTTCCGCGAAAACCTTTTTTGGGATTGATTTTCTAATTAAGGGTGCTACCGATTATAATGAGACAGGTATTCTTATGTCATTTGAAGAAACAGAAGATGAGCGAAGCTAAAAAGGCTGGCAACCGCACTTAAAATTTAGAAATGAAGGGACAATTACCCGGAAATCATAAAGGACGAGTTAAAACAAAACAAATTGAAATTCAATTTTCTGACTGAGCTATTAGAAAAGCTAAAGTTTTTGACAATCAGAAAAATGAAAGCTCCGAGAGCGCAAGTCTTAAATTTGTGTGGGCTTATCAAAATCTTAAATAAAAAAAGTGACTATATCAGATTTTTGGCAATTGTTGGCAGGACTTGGAATGTTTCTATACGGAATGTTTCATTTGGAAGATGCCATGAAACAACTTGATGGCAGAGGGTTTAAGTTATTCCTTAAAAAACATACTAAGAAGAAGTTCAGTGCAATTTTTAGCGGAACTATTGTTACCGGTATTTTACAAAGCAGTTCAATAGTTAACCTGATGGTATTGTCTTTTGTAGGAGCAGGAATGCTATCCATGCGCAATGCACTTGGGGTTGCACTGGGAGCAAATATCGGTGGAACATTTAATAGTTGGCTGGTAGCCTTGTTAGGATTTAAAGTGGACATTGGAAAATTTACCTTACCAATTATCGGCATTGCAGGAATAGGATTAATTGTCTTTAAAAATAAAAAAAGACTTTACCAGATTTCTAAATTTTGTATGGGGTTCGGGCTTTTATTTTTAGGTCTGGATTTTATGAAAGAGAGCATGGAGTCCTCCATAAAGCAATTCGATTTTACTCCTTACCTGCATTATAATCTCCTTGTTTTTGTATTAATAGGCTTTGTAATTACTGCCCTTATACAAACAAGTGCAGCAACAGTTGTTATTGTACTGAGTGCACTTTATGCAAAAATTATCCCTATCGAAACCGCGGTGGCTGTTGTGCTGGGAGCCGAACTGGGTACAACCATAAAAATATTAATAGGTTCAATTGGAGGTATTGCAGCTAAAAAAAGGGTAGCAGTTGGCAATATCATTTTTAATTTAGTCAGCTCTTTATTCGGTTTTGTTTTATTAGTGCCTATTGTAAAATTTTTAAGAGATTTCGTAGGAATACATGACCCCATTATCATTCTTGTTGCATTCCAAACCCTGATTAACCTTGCGGGAGCTATTTTATTTTATTATCTCCTAAATTACTTAGCTGATTTTCTTGAAAAGCGTTTTACCGATGATGAAAAAACAGCTACCTTTTTTCTTCCCAATACTAGCCCTCAAATTTCTGCTACGGCAATAGAAATGATGGAGAAAGAAGTTGGTTTGTTTATTTTTCGGGTAATTCAATTGAATATGGAAGTGTTCCAGATAAAAGTTGAGGACAATAGTGAAAATGAATTTAAAAAATATACTAAAAAAAAGAATCTTTTTCCCGGTACCCTGGAGTATAACCAAAAGTATAATCTGATAAAACAAGCCGAAGGAGAAATTTTATCCTTCTATTCAAAAATGGGTGAACAGGAAATGAATAAGGAAAACAGTATTCGCTTAAATCAATTGATGGCAGCCGTTAGAAGTGCAATGTATGCTGCTAAAGGAATGAAAGATATAAATCATGACAGAATAGAATTTAGCAATTCTGCTAATGAGCTCAAGTATGAAATCTACAAATTATTTCGCTCAAAACTAGGTGATTTTTATAAAGATTTGAAGGAAGTATTTTTTTCTGATAATAAATCTTTATTTTTTGAAAAACTTGAAAAAATATTATCCGGAATTAATGTCGATTTCCAGGAGAGAATGAATAGTTCTACCAGCAATGCCGGAAAAGAAATATTGAACGAGGTTGAGATATCTACCTTGTTTAATTTGAATCGGGAATTATATTCTTCCAGTAAAGCAATTATTTATTCAGTGAAGGATTATCTGCTTGCAGCAGCAGATGCCACTAAATTTGAAGATATTCCTGTTTCTGGTTTAAAATAAATCCATTAACTGTTTACGTATTATTCGATAAAATATCTTTTCTACTGCCTGCAATTAATTTTAACACACATTGTTTAACCGGTGAGGAGATGTTTGGTGATGATAGAACCGATATAGCTGTAACACTTAACTGAAATCTTTTTCTAACTAAAAATAAAACTTGAAAACAGAAAAAAATATTCTAGTGCTTACCGAAAGCTCGTTTTAGTTCTAAATTAAGTTGTAGCATACAGTTGTTCCCAAAAAATAATCGACCAATTTGCAAGCAGATTGGCAAGTAAAATTGATTAGCTGAACGTGGAAGAATCGGTTAAAATGCCTTAAAATGCCAGTTTTTCAGTTTTCCTGCAATTTTTTTAGTACCAGCAAAGTCTTACTGCTATTGCCTTTCATAAAAACGGCTGCTTTTTTTGTTTACGAAGCATCACAACCCTATCTTTGCCGTCCCGAAAAAGGGAGTTTATCCCGATAGAGATCGGGAGGGTCGGCGAACTAAATGAAATTGAAATATTGGGAGTTTAGCTCAGCTGGTTCAGAGCATCTGCCTTACAAGCAGAGGGTCGGCGGTTCGAACCCGTCAACTCCCACAAGTCCTGTCTCGTTTAAAACGAGATGGGATTTTTCATTTAAATTAGACTGTATGGCAACCACTTACTGCGAATATGTGCAGGGCAAAGGAAAAGATACGGTTCACCGGGCCTACCATGATACCGAATACGGCTTTCCAATCGCCGATGATAACCTGCTTTTTGCAAGACTGGTTCTCGAGATCAATCAGGCTGGCCTGAGCTGGGAAACCATCCTGAAAAAGAAAGATAACTTTTTTAAAGCTTTCGATGATTTTAGTATTGACAAGGTCGCTCGGTATACCGGCAGGAAAAAGGAAAAACTACTGCAGGATACAGGTATCATACGGAACCGGCTGAAGATAGAATCGGCTATGCATAACGCCAAAGCAATCAAAATCATTCAAAAAGAGTCAGGATCTTTCAAAAACTGGTTGGATACACATCATCCCAAAACAAAAGAGGAGTGGGTGATGCTGTTCAAAACAACTTTCCGTTTTACAGGCGGTGAGATCGTCAATGAGTTTTTAAAGAGCACTGGGTATTTACCAGGAGCACATTCAGAAAAATGCCCTGTGTACAAAAAAGTGCTGAAACAAAAACCTATGTGGTGGGCAGGTGTTAAAAAATAGCTGGCAGAAAATTTTAAATAGAACGACGGGCTGTATTTCCACTTCCCACCAGCCAAACCCCACTAGCTTAATTAGGATTCACTTCCGGCAGGCGATAATGTTGCCCATCCAGTACAAATAATTCATCGATCTCAAATCTCCAGAATTTAAACAACGGGGATTTTTTCAGAATTTTTTCCACCTCTTTTTTGCTTTCAGCATTGAGGGTGATCCAGGAACGCTGGCTTTCCATACTGACAGCATAATGGTCGATAGTGCCTTTCTTAATTAGGAAATTGATATAAGTGCGGTGAGGAGGAACCAGGTCCATGAACGCTTCACTCATCTCGAAATGTATGGTCGCCAGGTATTTTTGCATGGTATATATGAATGACAAACTTAAAGCAGGAAAGTTGCACCGGGAAGAAAAAGAAGCTGGAAAACCACTAATTTTACGCCCCCGGAACGTTAGCTCAGTTGGTTCAGAGCATTACTTTGACAGAGTAGGGGTCACTGGTTCGAGCCCAGTACGTTCCACTTATCTTCTTTTTTTAGGTAATTTTTTCTGTCATCATCGATTTGAAGTATGCAATTTTCTTCTGAAGCCCTTCTTCTTTTTTTTATCTTGTTTACCGGGGGTTGCCTCCTTCTGCTCATCATCGTAATATTCAATCGCCGCCGGAAAAAGATCATTAAAATTAACAAGCTGGCTACTGGCAGGGTCGTGGATTGTATTGAAAGAACAGGACTAAAAGGGAACCGGTATTATGAATCAATTATACGGTATCAGCCATTTCCGGATAAGGAAGTATTGCTCCGACATTTTAATTCCCGGAAACCACGCTTACTTCAAAAAGGGAAGGAAGTTCCACTGTATTATAATCCTGCACAACCGGAAAAATATGTGTTGAAAGATGATACCCGGGGCCGTAATATCAATATTATTTTCGGAACGATTGGTAGTATACTTTTTATAGCTGCTATCGGGTCCCTGTTGTTTTTATAGATATATTCATCAGATGGTCCATTCAACGATCTCGTTCGCCCATTCTTTCCTAAAGGGAGAAGTTATTTTGATATAATTATCTGTGTAACCTTCCATCATTTCCTGCTTCCCGTTCTTCTCGAATAAAACTTTACGGGTTTGTCCGGCAAATTGCTGTGTAAAATATTGCAGCTTCATATAAGAAAGATTGCGGAGTGCTTTATTCCGTTCGTGCCGGGTATGCACAGGAACAACGGGCTTTAAGGTTAGCGCATGGGTATTATCTCTTTCTGAATAAGTAAACACATGGAGATAGGAAATATCCAGCGAATGCAGGAAATCGAACGTCTCTTTAAAATCCTCTTCTGTTTCATCGGGAAAACCGACGATCACATCCACACCGATAGCGCAATGCGGCATCAGGGTTTTGATCAGGGCCACCCGTTCTGCATACAATTCTCTTTTATAACGGCGGCGCATAGCTCCCAGTATCTTATTGCTGCCACTTTGCAGGGGAATATGAAAATGCGGCATGAACTTATCACTGTTGGCAACAAATTCAATGATCTCGTTGGTTAACAGGTTTGGTTCGATGGAGGAAATGCGGTACCGCTGAATGGCTTCGACCTTGTCGAGCTCTTTTACCAGTTCAAAGAAATTTTCTTCCCGGCTATTGATCGCCATTGTCACCCTGGCCCCGTCGGGACCTTTTCCGAAATCACCGAGATTGATACCGGTAAGTACGATTTCTTTCACCCCATTGATGGCTAATTCAGTTGCCCGCTTCACCACGTTGTCAATACTATCACTCCTGCTTTTTCCTCTTGCCATTGGAATAGTACAGAAAGAGCAGTTATAATCACAACCATCCTGTACTTTCAAAAAAGTTCTCGTCCGGTCATTGACTGACCAGGAAGCATGAAACCCCGAAACATCTTCGATATCACAACTGCAGATCTTTGCAGAATCACCCTTAGCCAATTCCCGTATATGTTGGGCAATATTGAATTTTTCGGCAGCGCCCAGTACAAGGTCCACACCCGGTATGGCTGAAATTTCTTTTGGTTTCAATTGCGCATAACAACCGGTTATGACCACCAGGCTTTCTGGTGCTTTTCGTTGGATTCGGCGTACCAGGTGACGGCATTCCTTATCTGCATTTTCTGTTACCGAACAGGTATTGATTACATATACATCCGCCAGTTCAGCAAACTCTTTTTTCTCGAAACCTTCGTTTTCCAATAGACGGGAAAGTGAAGATGTTTCGGAGAAGTTGAGCTTGCAACCGAGGGTGTGAAAAGCCACTGTTCTGGATTCTGCCATAGCGGCGTAAAGATAAGCAAGAAAATATGGGAACACGGACGACTTGGATTTAATGGATCACAACGGATTCATAGGTAAAAATGGAAATCCTATAGGCTGCACAGTAGCGTCAAATCCGTGTTTATCCCTCTGATCCGTGTTTTCCGTGTGCTTGTATTTAATCACTGACTATCATGGATTTGCTTTTAATTTGTATAAAATTCCTGGTTTTGAATAAAAAATGGGCACCATATATCCTCATCGGAGTTCTGCTGGTAATACTGGTCGTTGTAAAATTGGTGAAGGGGAAAGAAGAAACAACCGTTAAGCCAAAAACAACTACTACCAAAAAGGACCCGGCCAGTAATACTACTGACAGGGACAGGGGCTTTGACCGCCGGACCACTTTGCTGGAATACAGTAAGCATGCAAAATGCCGTATGCAATGCCGAAAGATTTCGGAGGCAGAAGTAGAAGAGATCATGCAGGATGGGAAAATCAATTATAACAAAAGCGACCTAAATAATAATCGTTGTCCCCGCTATGCGGTGGAAGGCAGAACAAAAGACGAACAGCGGGTCCGTATTGTGTATGCACAATGCAATGAAGCTACCACGGTGGTGACCGTTATAGACCTGGAAACCAATTTCAGCTGCAGCTGCCCTGGCGACGATGATAAATACAAAAACCGGAACTGATGAAGCACCTGCTGCTGCCGTTGAAATGGATCTACAGTGTTTATGCGCTCATGAGTTTTATCGCTGTCATGTTACTGATTTTTCCTTTTGCGATCATCGTCAGTTTTTTTGGAAAGATACGGGGGGGCAATATGGTCATGCGGCTTTGTATGATCTGGGCTGATATTTGGTTCTTGTTGATTTTTATCTGGTATAAAAAAATATATGAATCACCCCATGATAAAAGCAAGCCCTACATTTTTTTAAGTAATCATATTTCTTACCTGGATGCCGCCATGATACCCAAAGCCTATCGCCAGCCCGTTCGCCCATTGGGAAAAGTGGAGACAAGCAAAGTACCGGTATTCGGGTTTATTTACCGGAATGCCATTGTAACAGTGGACCGCAGCAACGCATCAAACAGGGCCAATAGTGTCAGAGTATTAAAATCATTGATCAGCAAAGGCATTTCTGTACTGGTTTTCCCGGAAGGAACATTTAATATGACTACAGCACCTTTAAAAGAGTTTTATGATGGCGCTTTCCGGGTGGCGATTGAAACACAAACACCGGTCAAACCGGTGTTGTTCCTGGATGCATACCGCCGTATGCCTTACGAAAGCATATTTCATATGACGCCTGGCCGCAACCGGATCGTTTACCTGGATGAGATCCCTGTGGCCGGTTATACGATTAAGGATGTAGTGAAATTGAAAGAGGAAGTGTATGCTATCATGGAAAAGAAACTGATCCAGTATGATGCAGCAAGGAGAGTTAGATAATAGACAGCAGATAGTGGTGACTTGGTATCCCGGTGCCTCGTGTTTCAAAACTTTTTTTGCTTTGAAACCTGCCTGCCGCAGTCAGTCACAAAAACTCCAGGACAATGAAGCACGGGAGAACGGGTAATGTCATACTAAAGCATCCTTAATTCATCGTTATCTTTAACGCCCCAATGCAGGAAAACAATTTAAATATAACAGAATCTGACTCTTCTTTAAGGATGATGGCGTATGCCGAAGTAATTATCCCGGCCGCCTTACCTAAAAATTATACATGGTCTGTTCCTGAATCGCTGCAGGAAACAGCCAAAGTGGGTTGTCGGGTGGAAGTAAACCTGGGCAAGAGTAAAAAATATGCAGGGATCATAAAAAAACTTCACCAGGATAAACCCGAATCTTTCGAAACAAAGGATATTCTGCATGTGCTGGATGTGGAACCGGTGGTATTTGAAGAACAACTAAAACTCTGGGAATGGATCGCCGGATATTATATGTGCAGCGAAGGGGAAGTGATGGCCGCTGCTTTGCCTGCTCATTTCAAACTGTCTAGCGAAACGATCCTGGTATACAATGAAGAGTACGGCGACGATTTTTCTACCCTGGATCATGATGAATATATTATTGCTGAAGCCTTACTGATCAAAAAAGAACTTAGTCTTACCGAAGTTCAACAGGTGCTCGATTCCCCGCATATATATCCGGTAATCAACCGGATGATTAATAAAAAAGTTTGTTTTGTCTGGGAAGCATTGAAGAAAACCTATGCTCCCAAAAAAGAGACTTATGTGCTGCTGAACCCGGAATATGATAATGAGGACAAACTTTCTGACCTGCTGAACAACTGGACAAAAGCGCCGAAACAAATGGAGCTGTTGTTAAGTTACCTGCACCTGATGAAAACGGAAGGAGAGGTGGTAAAATCTTTGTTGTTAAAAAAATCAGGAGCAACGGATGCGCAGCTAAAAGGATTGGTAGAGAAAAAGATACTCTGGACAGAAAAACGGATCATTGACCGGATCAAATATTTGCCTAAAAATGTTCAGATTGATTTTGAATTGACTGAGGCCCAACAAAAAGCTTTTGAGCAGGCTAAGGAACGGTTAAAAACTAAACCGGTTTGCTTATTACACGGGGTTACATCAAGCGGGAAGACGAATATCTACATCAAACTGATCGAAGACTATATCAAACAGGGTAAACAGGTACTGTATATGTTACCGGAAATCGCTCTCACCTCACAGATCATCCGACGCCTGCAAAAACATTTTGGGGGTTATATCGGTATCTATCATTCTAAATTCTCGCAGAATGAACGGGTAGAGATATGGAATAAAGTAAAGAACGGAGAATTGCGGGTGATACTGGGCGCCAGGTCCTCTGTATTTCTTCCTTATCAGAACCTGGGATTGATCATTTGTGATGAAGAACATGATTCGTCATACAAGCAACAGGAACCGGCGCCCCGATACAATGGGAGAGATGCAGCTATTTATTATGCTTCGCTCTTTGGTGCAAAGACATTACTCGGCAGTGGCACACCTTCAGTCGAAAGTTATTATAACGCCACTACCGGTAAATATGGCCTGGTAGAATTGCTGCAACGCTATGGTGATCTGCAGTTACCTCCGATCGAAATGGTGGATACAAGAAAGATCTTGCAGAAGGACCGGTCGAAAGTCATGTTGTCGCCGCAATTGATAGAAGCAGTAAATGAAGTAATTGCAAGGAACCGGCAGGTTATACTTTTCCAGAACCGGCGGGGTTATTCGCCTTACCAGGTTTGCAGTACCTGCGGCTGGATACCACAATGCAAGTATTGCGATGTATCACTCACCTTTCATAAGCTCAGCAATAAATTAGTTTGTCATTATTGCGGGACTACTTATCCGCCGGTGCATAGTTGCGCCGCCTGTGGTAGCGATAAATTTACCCAACGAAATTTCGGTACGGAAAAAATAGAAGAGCAATTGCAGGAAACCTTCCCCGATGCCAAAGTGGCGAGAATGGATATTGACACGATGCGGGGAAAGAATGCCCACGATGTGCTGATACAGCAATTTGAACAGCAACGAATCGATATTTTAGTGGGCACACAAATGGTGGTAAAGGGACTTGACTTTGATACGGTTGACCTGGTCGGTATCCTGGATGCAGACGGTTTATTACATTTTGCTGATTTCCGGGTGAATGAAAGAGCTTTTCAATTGATGGAACAGGTGAGTGGTCGTGCCGGAAGGAAAGAGGAATCAGGAAAGGTAATGGTACAAACTTCACAGCCCAATCACCCGGTATTGCAATTTGTACAACAGCATGATTTTAAAAGTATGTTTGCCGAAGAACTAAAGAAACGGAAAGAATTTTTTTATCCTCCCTTTTCCCGCATTATCCATATCAGCTTTAAGCATAAGATTAAAGAAGTGGTGGAAAGAGCTGCACAAGCGTACGCTGATGCGTTGAAAATAAAATACGGTCAGTATATTGTTGGCCCGGCTGAACCCGTCATAGGCCGTATCCGGAACCAATACCTGATGGAATTGCTATTGAAACTACCGAGAGATGGGAAGACAATTGTTCAATGTAAAAAAGACCTGCTGGAACAAGTGGCCATCGTGCACCAGTATAAAAGTTTCCGTAGTGTAACAATTGTAGCAGACGTGGATTCGGTTTAAGGAATGACGGATGGTAACAACGCAGCCTGTTATAAGCTCTTCGAAAAAGAAGCCTTTTCGTCCCCTCCCTGGAGGGGCAGAGGAGATTTCGTATTAGCTACTTTTCGAAAGGGGTGGGTCACATGAAACAATATCCGATATCTATCTGATGTAACTTCAAGGTTGCTATAAGCTTTTAGAATTATAAGCCTTTTCGTCCCCTCCCTGGAGGTGCAGAGGAGATTTCGTATTAGCTACTATACGAAAGGGGTGGGTCAGGTAAAGTGAGATCTGATAACTTTCGGATTTGAAATGCACCCAGGTACGCTGTGATCGATTTTTTATTATTATGTCTGTATGATCGGTATAATTGTTCAACTCGCTATTTCCTCGTTGATTATCTTGCTCTATGAAAAAGGGGACCTGGGTATTTTAGGATTTAGACCAACAAAGAAAAGGGGGCGTGATTTCCTTTTGTTCTTTTTGATAACAGCCGCCTGTGCAGCTTCAGGCTTTTTACTGAAAATAATAATTGCAAAGCAAAGCTGGATACTAAACCCTGACATCAATGCTCCACTCATATTGGAAGGGGTTTGGTTTACATTGAAATCAGTTTTGTTTGAAGAACTGATCTTCCGGGGAGTGCTCTTATATATTCTCATCAGGAAAATCGGTGCTACGAAAGCTATCCTTATTTCTGCTGCTGCATTTGGGGTCTATCACTGGTTTTCGCATGAATTATGGGGCAATCCTATGCTAATGGCGATCGAGTTTCTTATAACCGGAACGATGGGATTGGTACTGGCCTATGGCTATGCAAAATCATTTTCATTGTATATTCCCATCGCTATTCATTTTGGCTGGAATTTTTTACAGATGGTTGTCTTTTCCGGCAACACGATCGGTAACCAGTTTTTTGTGGAAGCTTTACCCCGGCCTGTTGTTACGATCTCTTATTTTAGTTATTTTGTGATATTGCTGTTACCGGTATTTAGTTGTTGGATAATTAATACCTTAATGCTGAAAAAGTTTAAACAAGTCCGGCGGCCGGCGATTTTGTAGCTATTAGGAAGTTTGTCCCTGGTTGGAATCATTATATAAACAAGTAAATTTATAGCATGAAAATATTGTCGTTTATCCCTGTTGGTTATATATGCGTATTATTATTGTATTCCTGTGGGAACAAGTCGGAAAATAAGGCAGCTGAAGTACAGGAACCGGCAAAATCAATGAATGATACAGGCGGCGAAAATAATTCTGCAGCAGGGGCCTCTTTTTTGTCAGCCAATGAATTATTAAGAGTGGCCGACTATAGTGATCTTGCCGGCATTCAAAAATACATGAAGGATAAATCCGGAAGTTTTGTTCACGGAAAAAAAGGTGAATTTGCAACCTTTAGTACAACAGCGCTGGTGGATACGGCGGGACGGCAAATTGAACTTATTTCATCCACTTTGTATGTTTCGACCGACCCGATGGAGGACTGGAGGGTTGCTCATACCATACATGCTGAAGCGTTGAGTGATCAGCTAATGGAAGACTTCAGGTCAAAAAAATTTTTGCTGATCGATTCTGCTTATAACTCCGGAATGAAAGCTACCCGATACGATTTTGAGTCGGTGGACTTTCCTGGTAAAATACTGTATTACTGTAAAACCTTCTTGCCCTGGCCCTCCAAAGGAATCTATGTTAACAGGGCTACCTGGCCCTGCTTTGTTTATGAAGTGTATAAAGCAAATTAGTAATATTGTTTATGCAGTAGTTGAAAGGGCCTGTTTTATATCTTTATATTGGTAAGTGGTTGCTCCCTCTTTTTCCATCTTCGAAAGAAGTATCATTGCTTTTGCCACCTCCTTTCCCTGTATCGCTTTATACTTCGAAGGAAGCAGGAAGGATATTGCTTTCATCACTGCTTTTGCAATTTTTTCTCCTGTCCGGGATTCTTTTCTATCTCCCAATAGTACAGAGGGCTGGATAATATGTACGGATCGTAACCCCACCAC
The DNA here is from genome assembly GCA_034408705.1 of Bacteroidota bacterium. Lineage (GTDB taxonomy): Bacteria > Bacteroidota > Bacteroidia > Chitinophagales > Chitinophagaceae > JJ008. The sequence goes on along the minus strand of JAWXCO010000080.1, from coordinate 23,798 downwards.
TTTTACCGCATCTTCCACTTCACCTTTCAATTGTAAATAAAAGTTTTTGCTTTTGCTATTGGCCCCAACGGAAGAAACCAGTACAAAGTTTTCACAGCCCGTTAACTTACAAAACCGGGCCGCCTTCACGGGTATATCATAATCCACTTTCCGGTAATCTTCTTTGTTGCCTTTTACTTTCTTTTGGGTGGTGCCAACGGTACAGAAGACTGTGTCGCTGCCTTCAAGACCCAATTGAAAACTTTCAGCATCGGCAAAGTCCACCAGTTTTTTTTCCAGTTTGGCATGGGTCATTTCGATATGGCGGCGTACCAGTATACGCACAGTATCATAATAATTATCCTGTAATAAATCCTCCAGTAAATAACCGCCGGTAAGACCCGTGGCGCCGATAATTGTTGCTGTCATAATAGGCTTGTGAAATAATAAAAATTGGTTTACGGCTTCAGCTTCTTTATTTGATTAGGAATGGTGCCCTAAAAGCGGTTGCTTGATTTTTTATTTCAAATTTTTCTCAAACCAACCTGCAAAATCCAAAAACTCCGGGAGCATGGTATTGGGATTGTGAATACCTCCTTTCTTTACAACAAATTTGTTTTCAACTCCGGCTTCTTTTAACCGGGCAACAAATGTTTCTGATTGTTGTAGTGGTACTGTTTTGTCTGCATCGCCATGAATAATAAAAACAGGAGGGTCGTCCGCAGAAACAAAGTAAATGGGGGACATATCCTGGGCTATTTTATTCCTTGCGCTGGAATCTGTGATATGGTCGTAGGTGGCTGTCTTTTCATTCCATTTGGTAAAATCAAACGCACCATAGATGCTGTTTGCCAATTGCAGCATCTTATTATTAATAAAATTAAAACCAGGGCCTCCCCAGTTCAGGCAATCTGTTGGCGGATACAGCACCGCTGCTGCCTGTACTCTTGACGATACACGGTCGATGGGGTCCTGTGATAAACTATCTGTTTTATCATCGGCAGTTGCTACACAAAGGGAGAGATGCCCGCCGGCAGATCCACCCGTAATACCAATATGGTTAGGGTCAATCAAAAGCTTTTTCGCATTGTACCGTATATACCGGACTGATCTTTTAACATCTTCGATCTCATCAGGGATAGCATATCGCGGTTGTGAACCGAGGATAACTAAAAACACAGTAAATCCCTTATCAACGAACATAGCAGAAGGACGAATCGTTCTTTCAGCCTGCTGGTAAGAGGAGTACCAGGAGCCTGCAATTACCCATACAATAGCTTTTCCGTTTGTTTTCGTTCTTGGCTTTACCTGCAAAAGGGTCAGGGCAATACCATCTTTTCTGCCATAAATAAACTCTTCTACTTTATAATTGCTGTTCGCTTTGATCAATATTTTATCCATCAACGGTTTCCATCTTTTATCATTCTTTATCGCAGCAAAATCTTTGTCACTGTTCATGCCACTTACATCTCCTTGCGAAACCAGGGATGATGTTGACATTATTGTAAGAAAGTAAAAAGCACTATCCGGAACATTGGCCATTGACCATCGGCTGGCAGCCCTCCGGCAATTACTGAGATCCGCAGTCTTTCCCTGCATCTTTATTGCAGCAGAATAGGTTGTTGCAGAATTCTTATAGTCCTTCACTTTATAAAGCGAATCTCCTGTTTTGTATAATGCTTCTGCTGATTGCGCCAGGGCTAAATGGGTAAGGAAGGAAAAAAAAATAAAAAGGAATGAATTTTTCATGTATAACTATTTAAATCTTGGTGGTTTGAATTTACAACCTAAAAGAAGATGCTTTGATTATTTATTGGTCTTGAAACCTATTTTTAGTTGATTTGATAAAATTAAGGATGTTTGCAGTATGCAAATCCAGGAAAATATATCGCTAAGGCCATATAATACGTTCGCAATCGATGCGAAAGCAAGGTATTTTGCCAGCTTTAAAGAAATAGATGCCCTGGAGGAAGCCTTAAACTTTAAACATCAAACTCCTAACCTGATCCTCGGTGGTGGAAGCAATCTATTACTCACGAAAGACTTTGACGGGCTAGTTTTAAAAAATGAGATCACTGGTATCGCTGAATTGCATGAAGACAATAACTATGTATATGTGAAAGTGGGAGCAGGGGAGAACTGGCACCAGTTTGTGCTGTACTGTATCAAACGCAACTGGGCAGGTGTAGAGAACTTGTCCCTGATTCCCGGAAATGTTGGTGCATCACCCATGCAGAATATCGGGGCATACGGGGTAGAGACCAATGATGTTTTTTATAACCTGGAAGCTTTTCATTTGAAAGAAAAAAAACTGGTAACATTTACAAGGAATGATTGTGCATTTGGATACCGTGATAGTATTTTCAAAGAGAAGTATAAAAACCAGTTTGTCATACTGAATGTTACTTTTCAGCTGCAAAAAAAGCCATATTTCAATACCAGCTATGGCGCTATCGAACAGGAACTGGAAAGAATGGGGGTTAAGGAGCTTTCTCTCCGGGCTGTATCAGATGCTGTTATCAATATTCGTTCTTCAAAATTGCCCAACCCGGCCGAGATAGCCAATGCCGGTAGTTTTTTTAAAAACCCCGAAGTAACACCCGGAAAGTATGAAGAATTGCGGCTAAGCTTCCCCGGTATTATTGCTCATCTGTTAGCCAATGGTAATTATAAGCTTGCCGCCGGCTGGCTGATCGAGCAATCTGGCCCCGACAAAAACGGGACGAGCTGGAAAGGTTTTCGCCGGGGTGATGCGGGCTGTCATGCAAAACAAGCATTGGTACTCGTGAACTATGGCAGTGCCACGGGTAAAGATATCTACCAGCTTAGTGAGAATATCTTACAGAGCGTAAATGAAAAATTTGCTGTTCAACTGGAAAGAGAAGTAAACATTATTTGATCCGAACCAGCTGACCCGGTCAATAGTTCTTTTACGCTTCCTCGTCAAACTCAAAATCTTTCTCTGTAAAGTTCATCATGCTGCCCATCAGGTCTTTGAACTCTACCTTATTCTCAAATATTTTTTTGCTGATCAGTGAATAGGAAGAAAGACCGTGAAGGACAAATTCCATCATCAGGGCCGCCTGTTCCTCATTCAGTTTCGGAAAATATTTTTTGACCAGTTGATGCAGGCCATCCACCTTGTACAGCAATAGTATTTTATCCTTATCACTCGTATTGAAGGACAGGTTCAGGTTATTGCCTTTGTCAAACCACTGTGTAATGGGGTTGTAGGGATTCTGCTCCACTTTTTCTTCCAGCGAAGGCTTACCAGTATTCCTTTTTTTCTTTAATTGGTCAGGGTTAGGAAAATACTGAACGAATTGTGTACGGATCGCTTTGTCCACCAGGTTCATGGCTACCTGGTAAGGCCCTTCCTGCTCGCCTTCATAGACCAACTCCACTTTACCGGTAATGGAAGGGATGATACCCACGAGGTCATTCATCCAGACCTGTGTTTGTTTTTCATTGTTGATGATGGCTCTTCTTTCGGCAGAACTAACGGCGTTTTCAAAAGCTGAAATGGTTAATCTCGCACTAACCCCGCTTTTTTTATCTACAAATTCACTGGCCCTTGCTTCAAACGCTATTTGTTCGATCAGCCTTTTTACGAGATCACTCACTTTCACCCTTGCTTTTTGTTCATCACTGATCTCCGCTTCCTGCTCTGTTATTTCCAATGCATTCTCCAGTGTCTTTGGATAATGGGTCAGTATCTGGCTTTCGATACGGTCTTTTAAAGGAGTAACAATTGAACCACGGTTGGTATAATCTTCGGGGTTGGCAGTAAATACAAATAATATATCCAGGGGCAATCTTAATTTGAAACCCCGTATCTGCACATCACCTTCTTCGAGGATATTGAATAAAGCCACCTGTATCCTTGCCTGCAGATCGGGCAATTCATTGATCACAAATATGCCCCGGTTGCTGCGGGGGATGATGCCATAATGTAAGACCCGCTCGTCTGCAAAGCTTAATTTGAGGTTGGCTGCTTTGATCGGGTCAATATCACCGATCAGGTCGGCCACGCTTACATCAGGTGTGGCCAGCTTCTCACCATAGCGTTCGCTGCGGTGGATCCAATGAATAGGTGTTTCATCGCCATGCGTGGCAATTTCTTCATGGGCAAATTTCGACACTGGTTTGATAGGGTCATCATTGATATCACTGCCGGCAACAGATGGAATGTATTCATCCAGCAGTTCCGTCATTTGCCGGGCCATTCTTGTTTTGGCCTGGCCTCTTAACCCGAGAAATAAAATATTGTGCTTGCTAAGTAAAGCCCTTTCCACATCCGGAATCACGGTGTCTTCATACCCCACGATGCCGGAAAAGGTAGGGTCGCCTTTTTTCAGCTTAGTGATCAGGTTCTGCCGTATCTCTTCTTTAATGCTCCTGGGTTGATAACCGCTTGCTTTCAGTTCGCCGAGTGTTTTTATGTTTTTGATGTTCATCTTAATTTTTTTTTATTTTTTTGCCAGCTTTAGTTTTTCATGGCATCTTCGTTGCATCGCACTCTTTATCGGTTTGTTCGCTAATCATCAACCCACCCCGGATTACTTATTTTATACTTTTCCTTTATTCGCCCCTCCAGGGAAGGGAAGTTCCTTAAGGTTTGAAATTTCTTTTACCTGTTTCTCTCAGAAATTTTCAGAAAAAAAATAAATCATTGACCGAACTCTCCCTTTAGAGGACAGGGGGTTAATAAACTGTCTTCCTCTTCCCACTTTCAAAATCCTTAAATATAAAAGCTCCCAACTTATCCAGCGAGGCAAAGAATGCCTTCCCGTTGTTCATCTCGGTAAACTCCTGTACAAATTTTTGTAAATACGGATCAGTGGCGATCATAAAAGTGGTGATCGGAATCTTCAGTTTTTTACATTGCGCAGCCAGGTTGATACAACGGTTCACTACTTTCCGGTCAAGGCCAAAACTATTTTTATAATAGCGTTTCCCGATCTTCAAACAGGTAGGCTTTCCATCGGTGATCATAAAGATCTGCTTATTGGGATTTTTACGGCGGCGCAGGATATCCATGGCCAATTCCAAACCAGCTACTGTATTGGTATGATAAGGGCCCACTTGTAAATAAGGAAGGTCTTTTACTTCAATCGGCCAGGCATCGTTACCAAATACTACAATGTCCAGGGTGTCTTTCGGGTATCTTGTTTTAATCAACTCACTCAATGCCATCGCCACTTTTTTAGCCGGTGTGATCCGGTCTTCTCCATACAAGATCATGGAGTGGGAAATATCGATCATCAGCACCGTAGATGTTTGCGCTTTGAAATCAGTTTCGCGGATGCTCAGGTCATCTTCCTGAATCCGGAAGCTGTCGATACCATGATTGATCTGTGCATTGCGAATCGATTCTGTAAAATCAATTTGCTCCAGCATATCCCCAAACTGGAACTGGCGGGTATCCGGGTTCAGTTCGTCGCCCTGCCCGGGTTTGAAACTATGGTGATCGCCCTGTTTTGTTTTTTTTAGTTTCCCAAAGATCTCTTCGAGGCTGCTTCTTCGGATACCCTGTTCAGTTTTGGGTGTTATTCTTATTTCACCTTTTTCATTATTCTCGGTGAGGTAGCCTTTTTCTTTCAGATCATCAATAAAATCACCCATGCCATATTCATCATCCGTGAGCTTGTACTGTTTGTCCAGCTCATTCATCCATCGCATAGATTCTCCCACATCCCCGCTGGTGTAGGTCAGAATTTGCATAAAGAGACTGAGCAACTGGTCAAACTTGCTCTTGCCTTCACTGTCTGCATCAAATCTGGTGAAATTAAAACCCCTCATAAAATGTACAATTTACGACAAATACCGGGCCGCTGATTCGTTCAACAAATAACTTAACACTATAGGTTCTGTACGATGTAAAATATAACAACATAATGTGTAAGAAGTTCAAAACAAAAAACCCTCTGCCGGGGCAGAGGGTTTTGATATCATTCCAATGGAACTGTATTAGTTACTGTCCTTCTTCACTCCGGAATCCTTATTGGTCTGGTTAATGATCGTAGGGTTATTGCCTTCCGTGGGTGTTTTGGCCTGCACCTGTGGAGCATATTTTTTCTCAATCAGGTTCAACACTTCAAGCATGATCTCATTGATCGGTGCTTCAGATCTTTCGAATCCGCCATACATTTTGGGTTCATTGTCCCGGATATAGTTATAATACTTTTGTTGCTGCTCCAGGTCCTTCCGCATGCTCAGCCGAACTTTTTCTGCCAGGTCAGCTTTGCCAGACTTATAAAGGGCTTCCAGGTATAAGAGACCCGTCTGGTTATGACTGTTATAACGGCTTACCAATGCATAAGGCATATTGACAGGGTCAATCCCTTTTTCTACTTTATCGATCAGTTTCAGCGCTTCGTCTTTTTTACCGGCATCGGCGAGGTTACCAGCGGCTTCGGCATACAGTGCCCGCAGGTTCAGGATATGGCGACGGTTTTCTTCATCAAAATACACGCCTTTCTTATCAGCCCCACCAAATTCATATTTGGTCAGCAGGTTTTTGTACATCGTATCGCTGTTATTATCCCTGATCTGTGTGCCACCCAACCGCATCTGGCGCAGGGCCTGGTCTGTTATCCAATTGGCCTGTGGTTGTTTGGTTGCCACAGGAACAAGGCGGTAAGAGAGACCATCTTTGCGCAGGTATTGGGAAAAACCAAGCTCACCCATTGGTGAAGTAAAGTAAATAGGTCGCTTCCATCCATTCGCAGCATTCGAAGCGATGATATTCAAAATAATAAAATCGCTGCGGACCAGTCCCTGGTTTAGTTTGCTTTCCGGTATCTCAAATTTTATCTCGGATAAAACACTATCTGTGGAATTGACGGTACCATTGGCTTTTACAGCTTCAATATTTACCGGCACTTTAAATTTAGCCACGGGGAAACTTCCAAAACCAACATCACGGCCTGTTTCCTTATCGAAATTGGGTTTACCCAGTACATTCTTCATCACATCATAGAGATCATAGTACTCAGCAGCATCACCCTGTAATTTATACCGTAGAAATTCCCTGTTATGTCCTTCGATCTGTTCAGGTGACCAGAGCACATCCAGTGAATCAGCATTGTTAACTTTATAGCGAAGCTGGTTAATATACCAGTCAATGCCCAACAGGCTGTTATTGATAACACGGATATCCGGGCGAACACCCTCTACTTCCTGGGCATACCACAACGGGTAGGTATCATTATCCCCGAATGTAAAGATGATGGCATTTGGTGCACAACTTTCCAGGTAGTCTTTGGCCATATCAGGTGCAGTTGTCTTACGACTACGGTCATGGTCATCCCACTCCTGTTGTGCCATTAATAAAGGCACAGCCATACAAATAACGGTAGTAGCCAGGTTCAATGTTTTTGCATTTTGCCCGCCGGAAGAAACTGCTCTTACCAGGAGGGTAATACCTGCGGTAACTGCTGCATATAATACCGTGGCGAAAATGGCTGTCATCATGGCAGCACCACCGGGCCCGGGGAAGCTGCTCATAAAAGTGACAAAGAAAGTAAGTATGCTTCCGCCGATCAGCATATTCTGGAAAGTCAGTTGGTCAGCTTTTTCTTTGGCCATTTTTACAAAGGCTACCACTGCCAGCCCGATCCAGATAGCGAAGGCAAAGAAGGAACCTACAAACGCATAGTCCCGTTCACGGGGCTGGTTACCCGGCTGGTTCAGGTAAAGCACAACCGCAATACCCGTCATAAAGAAGAGCAGGAAACTTACGATCCAGTCATTTCTTTTTCTCAGGAATTGGTAGATGCAACCAACTATACCAAAAAGGAAAGGGAGCAGGAAAAGGGTATTATGTGCTTTGTTATTTTTAATACTGTCCGGCAACTTACTCTGGTCGCCTAACCGTTTATTGTCAATAAAGGAAAAGCCACTTATCCAGTTGCCATCCCGCTTATTACCCAGGCCTTGTATATCATTTTGTTTACCGGCAAAATTCCACATAAAGTAGCGCCAGTACATATGGCTCATCTGGTAACTAAAAAACCAAACCATATTGTCGCCGTACGTGGGAGCGGCATATTTCCCGCTCTGCTGATCTTGTTCAATGCCCAGCCATTCTGCATAGAATTCGGCATGGTACTGATCATTACTTGAATCCCAGATTCTCGGAAACCATTGAATATCGCTGCTTTCGTATTGCGGTTTCTTTTCCCGGCCAATCGGAATGTAACGGTCTTTTCCTTTTACATATTTCATTTCCCCGTCTTTCAGTTCTACATATCCATCAGGACCATATTTATAATTGGCGGAAAAATGCGGGCCTCTTAAGAGGGGAGCTTCACCGTATTGTTCACGGCTCAGGTAGTAAACAAGGCTGATAGGATTATCAACATTGTTCATATCAATAGCCGGGTTAGCATTGGACCGGATCAGGGCGGTGAAATACATGAAATAGCCGATCATCATAAAGGCATAACACCAGAGGGAGAGTTTTAAAATCTTCAGGGCTCCCGGTTTCAGGAAATATCCAATGGCATAAGCTATACCTGCAACCAGTAAAAGCTTAAATACTTTGGCACCACCTGAACCCATATTGACTATAAAAGGCAAAAGTGACAAGCCTAAAAACAGGATAAAGAAAATAATGAGTTTGGTTTTGGAAATACTTTTTTCATTGAACCGTAAGGCCCAAATGATAAGGGCTGCCAATGCAAGGAAATAGAAAGCAAAGCCAGAGAAAAAAGGCATCTTTAAGGTATTCACAAAGAACACATCAAACAGGCCGGCGCCTTTCATGGAGTATTGAATAACGACAAGCTGCACCAGGCCGGTAATGATACAACCGATGAGAAAGGCAATAATGGCACCAGTAGTGGAAACTTTGTAACGGCGATAGTAATAGATCATCACGATCGCGGGGATGGTTAACAGGTTCAATAAGTGAACACCGATCGACAAGCCCATCATGAAGAACAGGAAAATAATCCAGCGATCACTGCGGGCCCGGGCATGAATATCATTCCCGGCATTTTCATCCGCATGTTCCCATTTCAGCATCGCCCAGAATACCAGGGCTGTAAAAAAAGAAGAAAGCGCATATACCTCACCTTCCACCGCACTAAACCAGAACGAGTCACTGAAGGTATATGCTAAGCCCCCGACAACACCGGCAGCCATCGTTGTAAAAATCTGTGATGCATTTAATTGTTCACCAGTATTCACAAACATTTTACGGGCAAAATGCGTCACGCACCAAAAAAGAAATAAGATCGTACCGGCACTGGCCAATGCACTCATAAAGTTGACAGCACTGGCAGCACTATGCCCGTTATCGCCAAACAGGATGATAAAGAAACGGCCGAGCAGCACAAATAACGGGGCACCGGGAGGGTGGGGAAGCTGAACGCTTTTCGCACTGGCGATAAACTCTCCGGTATCCCAAAGACTACCTCTTGCTTCACGGGTAAGAAAATAAGTGCCTAAAGCAATCAGGAATACAGCCCAGCCGGTAATGTTATTGACTTTCTTGAAGTTCATAATCTAAACAATTGGTTTTATTTCCCTGGTAATAGGATGGTTACCCCGGAATTGAAAGAAAGCAAAAATAGGGTTTCAGAAGTAGATTTCAGCCCCGTTAAACGAAATTTATCGTACTTCTGTTTTGAAGCGCAAAATAAAGACAGTTCCAGCTGGTTTTATGGCTGCGAGAAATGAGCTTTCCCTATTCAAAATAAACCTTAATAGTTTGATAGGAGAGTTGTCCCTGCCGGAGTTTTTCAGAAAAACCTTTGAGGCCAAATAGCCCTGCTGCATTGCCTTTGTTGATGGCAATTTCCAGATAGCCTGCACTGTTGAACATAGCAAGCTTTTCACCTTCTGCCACATCGGCATAGCTTTCGCTGATGCGGTCGATTATTTCATCCCGTTTAAAAACAATCCGGAAACTTCTTCCTTTTCTTTGTTCCTCAAATTGGACATGGGTGATATTGACAATGACATTTTCAAAACTGTCAATAAAAATAATCTGCCCTTCAATGGAATTGTTTTCAAGAATGGGTCGTAAATGACGTTTCTCCAGGTATTTCACATCAGATATGCCGATACTCTGGATGGATTCGCCGTTGACCAGTTGATTCACCACTTTGCCCATCACAGATGTCAGGTGGGTGGTGTTCTTGATCGCGGTTTTTTCCAGCGGGATGCCGATCACGATCTCGGGTGTTTCTTCCAGGATCATTGTCAGCAAGCCATTATCAGCACATAGCAGGTATTGATTTTTATGAAAGGCCAGTAATAACTGTTCTGGTTTTTTTTCAAAAAGGTTGACCAGGATAAGATGATAAGTAAACTCCGGGAAATTCCGGATGGCACTCTGGCAGACATAAGCTGCCTGCGGGTAATTGAAGGGAGGAATATTATGGGAAATATCAATGATCTGGAATTCCGGATTTAGCTGTAATAGCTGTGCCTTTACTGCTCCCACTAAATAATCGGGGCTGCCAATGTCTGATGTTAAGGTAAGTAAAGGCAAAACAGTTTATAGTTTATGGTTTCGGGTTTTTAGTTGGGGCGGGATTCATTATTATTTGAATGGGTACTCATGTTAAATTTACTGATTAATTTACCTGAGCCGCATATCCTATATACTAAATCTATGTGTTTTCTTCTACTGTTTAGTATGTTTCTAAGTGATTCCATTAAACGATTGTTATAAGCAGGTAGTCATTTACTTTATGAGTTTACCATCTTTAAAGAAAAATTTATACGTCAGCTTATCCGCTAACCCGGGAAAGAATTTTTGCATAAAGACAGTTCGTTTGCCCGTAAAGGTAAGAACCAGGGTTCTTTTCTTTTTCCGTGTAGCTGTCAATATATGATTCGCACATTCCTCCGCACTCATCATTTTACTTTCATCCATCGGGGTTTCACCATGTGAGTTCCCGTCTTTGTTGAGAGCAGCCAGCCGGATATTAGATGTAGTAAAGCCCGGGCATACCCACATTACATGCACTCCATCGTGCATCAGTTCAGTTTTAATGGCTTCCAGCCAGCCCTGCACGGCAAACTTACTGGCAGAATAACCGCTTCTTCCAGGCAAACCTCTGTACCCCGCTATTGACGACACACCGACGATCGTTCCTTTTCTTTCGATAAGGGAGTTCAACGCATACTTGGTACAATAAACGGTACCATAGAAATTAATATCCATTACTTTTTTTACGACTTCGGTGTCAGCATCTTTGAGTAAGGCCCGCATGGATACGCCGGCATTATTGATCAGGATATCGATACCGCCAAAATTTTTGATCGTAGTTTCCATAAAACGGCGGCAATCATTTTCGCTGCTCACATCAGCCACCATAGTATGCAGGTCGGCCGAAGGATGTTCGGACTGCAATTGATAAAGTTTATCATGGTTACGGCCGCAGGTAGCCACTTTTGCCCCCATCGTAATTAATGCTTCTACTAATGCCTTACCGATCCCATCGGTTCCGCCGGTTACGACTACTACCTTGTCTTTAAAATATACTGACATGCTTATTTAATTAGTACTACAAACCTAGTTGAAAATTGTGCAAAACGGAGGGCCTGCTATGAAAAGCTAGTTGGCCTGGTTATCGAGGGCAAAAAGGAGCGGGAGTATAGTCATCGGAAAACCCGACTGGGATTTAATTTAAAAAGCAAGCCTGAACGCCTGCTTAGTGATCCCTTTGGCAATTTCAAATCCTTTTTGAAGCTTTTTTATAATTATACAGCCTTATTGCAAGAAGCTGATTTTCAAAACTCCATAGCAACGCTACTTGTTTCTTGAATTTACCTTTTTCCACCCGAAAGCATTTTTATAGACCAAAAAAAACGTAAATGTTAGTAAATGAAACCAATTTGTAAAAAGCCTTTGATGCGGAGAGATGGTACCAGTATTGTTTTTATCGAGTGTTGCCATAGGATCTAAAAAGAACGTTGCTTAATTCAGGCATTGCTCTCCCAAAAAAATTCCCTGACTATCAGGTTTCATACAAATCTCCCTGGCCACCTAATATCTCCCGGTATTTATTAAAAAGTTTTGTTTTGGAAATAAAACCAAGAAATCGTCTTTCCTTATTCAGGACCGGAAGGTACCAGCTTTGTGTGTGATCAAATTTTTCCATAACGGTATGCATATCATCTGTTATCTGTAGGATGGCTGCTGGTTTTTTCATTAAAGACCTTATTGTAACCCGATCAAACTCGTTGGGTTGAAATAGTTTTTGTTTAATGTCATTGAGTTCAATGATTCCCGCAAACCGGTTCTTTGCATCAATAACGGCGAAGATATTTTTTTGGCTTCGCTTGATGATCTCAACCAGGTCATGCAACTTATTTTCAATGCTGATTGTATCATAACTTTCTCCCAACATCTCTTGTAAGCTGATGGAGGTGAGAATATTTTTTTCTTTTTTATGCGTAAAGACCTGGCCTTCTAATGCGAGTTTTTTCAGATCCATTGAATACGGTTCATAAGATTTTACAATAAAAAATGAAATGGAAGAAACGATCATCAAGGGAATAAAAAGTTCATAACCATTCGTGATCTCAGCAATGAGAAAGATCGCGGTTAAAGGACAATACATGACACCGCTCAGCATACCGGCCATGCCGACCAAAGAAAAATTTCCGACGGGTATATTGATCCAGGAGACATTATTCAGGAGTTTAGAAAACAAAAATCCAAGATACGATCCGGTAAAAAGTGAAGGAGCAAAATTACCCCCATTGCCTCCGCTTCCGATAGTAATGCCGGCAGCAATTGGTTTAAGCAATACGATCAGTGCAGTGAATGCAATAATTCCCCAATTCTCACCTAACCTGGAAAAAAGCGTCGTATTGTCGGAAAAGGTCGTGAATGAACCGTTGGCTACCACCTTTACACTTTCATATCCTTCCCCGAACAAAGGGGGCAACACGAAAAAGAGCCCGAATAAAAGCAATCCGCCAAGAAGAGCTTTAACAAACAGGTTAAGTTTCCAGGCATGTATGATTTTTTCACTTCGTTTAAATAGACGAGCATAATACAACGATACGAAACCGGACACGATACCGAGTACCACATACCAGGGTACATTATGATAATCGAAGCTTTGTTTCAAAACAAAATTAAATAGAGATGACTCTTCCAAAATAATCTTCGAACAAAGAACACCGATCACAGAGGAAATGATCAAGGGTATAAAATAGCTGACTACGGTTTCAGTTAATAACACTTCCACTGCAAAAATCACGCCCGCAATAGGGGCATTGAATACGGCAGAAATACCGGCAGCAGCGCCGCAGGCAATCAATAAACTTCGTTCATTGTAGTTGAGATCGCTGATACGGGAAATATTGGAACCAAGTGCTGAACCAGTCGCCACAATGGGTGCTTCAAGACCTACCGAACCTCCAAGTCCAACCGTAATGGAGCTGGTAACTACATGCGCATAGGTATGGCGGGCAGGGATGAAAGAGTATTTGCGTGCGATGGCTTTTAATACCATGGCAATTCCTTTTTCCAGCTGGCCACCGAAAAAATAACGGGTAATAAAAACGACCAGCAATAGTCCAATCATGGGGAACAGGAGATATGCATATCGGTGAAAGGAAATACTCTCTACCTCATGCTGGAGGCGATGTACAATGGTTTTCAATAACACCGCCGTTATACCACTGGCAAAGCCCACCAGCGTTGCGATCACCATAATAAACTGCACACGGCTCAACCGGGTGCGTAAAAAGCTGGCAATATATTGATAGAGTTTTTTAATTCCCATGAAGCGATTGTTTAGCCTAGCTGTAACTGGAGAAGATATACAGCGATACCGGAAAGAAAGCCCAGCAGCGCAAGCCAGCTGATCTTTTTTAGATACCACATAAAATTGACTTTTTCGATACCCATAACCGCAACACCGGCTGCGGAACCTATTATAATAGCGCTTCCACCTGTACCCGTAGTCAGGGCAATAAATTTCCAGAAATGGTGATCGGTTGGATAAACTGACAGGTCATACATGCCTTGTGTAGCGGCAACCAAAGGGACATTATCCACTACAGCAGACAACAAACCAAGCGATGCGCCGATCAGGTAATCATTCTTCAGTGTGCTATCGAGTCCAGCCGCAAGATCAGTTAATAAGCCAAATGATTGTAAAGCAGAAACAGCCAGAAGGATGCCAAGAAAGAAAAGGATACTCGGGGTATCCACTTTCTGCAATGCTTTTGTGACGGTATATTTTTGTGCAACCCCCGTTTCTTTTCCTTTATGAATAATAGTTGTTATTACCCACATTAAACCAAGTGCCAGCAGCATACCCATGAACGGAGGAAGATGTGTAAGCGTTTTAAACACCGGAACGAATACCAGGAAACCGACACCCGAAAACAAGATAATTTTTCCTTCTTTTTTTTCTTTTGGGCTTCGAACCGGGTGCTGTAACGGTACAATCTTCATTCCACGGAAACGATGGGCTACCAAAAGTGCCGGTACGATACAAACAGCTATGCTGGGAAGGATCAGTTCCTTCATGATATTAAGTGCCGTGATCTGGCCGCCAATCCAGAGCATGGTGGTCGTGACATCTCCAAGCGGTGACCAAGCACCGCCGGCATTGGCCGCAATGATAACCATCCCGGCAAACCAGAGCCGGTCTTCTTTCTCGGTAAGTAATTTCGCACATAAGGATACCATGACAATCGCCGTGGTCAGGTTATCGAGTAAAGCAGAGAGGAAAAAACTGATCAGGGTGATGATGAGCAATAATTTTCGTTTGCTGGTGGTTGTGATCTTTTCAGTAATAATATCAAACCCGTTATGCGAATCGATCAGTTCTACGATGGTCATTGCCCCGAGCAGGAAAAATAAAATAGAAGCGATCTCACCAAGATGATCTAGAAGTTCCTCTGTAACGGTTTCAGGTGAACCACGTTGGACCGTATAGATTGTCCAGCATAAAACACCAGTGATAAGGGCCGATGCCGCCTTGTTAAGTTTCAGCGGGTGTTCAAAAGCAATAGCCATATAACCCAGCAGGAAAACTGCAACCAGAATAATGGTCTCCATATCAGACTAAGATAGGAATTAACAGCTTAAAATCAGGCTCTTTGATGATATAATCTGCTAACGAATCTACCATAGTATGCGTTGAACAAAAAGACACCCCTATGCCAGCTTTTTTGATGCAGCAGATATCATTTTCGCCATCGCCTACCATCAGCGTATTTTTAATATCGACCGCATATTTTTCACAGATATTGATCATCGCATTCAGTTTGCAATAATCATGTTTGCACTGGCTCTTGTTATCGGCCAGGAAGAAAGAAGGAATCTTTACTTCACCTGTGGCAACGCTTTTGGAAAATTCCAGTTCATTGGAGATTGTAAAATCAAACCCGTATTTATTTTTAATATGGTTGGTGATGCAATCATAACTGTCGCTGATGATGCCGGTGATATAACCCTGCTTTTTTAATTCGGTAACAATCTCCTGCAGGTGGGGGGTAACTTCAATTCTGTCTGTTATTGTAAGCAAATCGCCGATATTTTTGCCCTGCAGGAACCGGGCAATGAGTTTGGTGCGGATAAAGGGGTTGCTGTTATTGGTAACAACATCCATTAACTCCTGTTTGAAACCAAAGGAGGCAGCAGCCGAATGGATAAAGCTGGTGCGAAGAATGGTATTATCCATATCGAAGATGGCGATCTTTTTCAGGGAGGTTAATCTTTCACGTATGGCAAATTCCATCTGTTCCCGGATCACATTAATGTTTTCAAAGGTTTCAAGGTTTTGCACATTGACTGCTTTTGTTTTTTTCATAATGGTTTTGGCCACCTTCACGGCTCATTTTACCCAGCTGTTCCAGTGGTTGCATACGGTTCTCAATGGTGCCAATACTTACCTCAGAAATACGTGCATCCAGGCTATGCATATCTAGGAGGAGGCCGATATCAACACCATATCCTTCTTCGAATTCGCATTGCGCAAAAAGACTTTTCTTTCCAGCGATCATGCCGCTTAATGGCTGGCGGAAATTAGGAAAGGAAGGATATAAAATGGAAAGCAATGGCTTAGCGACAAGCTCTGTCACACGACCGGCCTGACGGTCAAAATAGGACTTCACAAAATCTGCCTTGTTATCCAGGAGCGGTGCGGTAAGGCGTTCGATAACATCGGTTGGATAAGTAACAATATCAGCATCCAGGAAAGCGATAATTTCATTACTGGCTACCAATATGCCATCTTTCATGGAGGCCCCTTTGCCAAGTTTGGTACTAGTGATGACGATGGCTCCTTCCTGCCGTGCTTCAGCTACCGTATTGTCCATAGATTTGTCATCCACTACGATAACCTCATTGACATGGGTGGAATTATTGGCAAGACCAATGACATGCCGGATGGTTTTTTCTTCATTAAGTGCTGGAATGATGACGGTGATCATAAACGGGTTTTTAAGATGAAAAAAAAGGGCCGTAAGAATAAATCTCCAGCCCATACCAAAACGCACCTGGTGAGAAAAACTAATTTATAAAAACGTGTTCAAAAGGTTACTTTTTATCGGCGATCCATTTGGTAAGCATCTCAACATAGCGTTTGACATCGGCGTTATCATTGTCCAATAAAAGATATCGTTCGAACCATTGCAACGATTTCGCATAATCTTTGGTGATGTTGGCTTCATATCCGCCAAGGTAGCCGTATGCTTTTACCAGCATTTTTTTATGGGTGATGGTATCACGTTCACCGATCTCCACCACTTTGTGGTAACTGGGAATAGCGAGGGCATCAATCATGCTGGTATCAATTGCAGCATTGGCTTGTGCTTTCCAGTAGTAGCCATAAATATCATCGGGATAACGGACAGTATATAAACTAAAAACACTGTCGGTCAATTGATATTCTTTCGCCGTATAATAGGCAAGCCCCCAATTGAACAGGTCAATATTATTTGTCTTCTCTTTCCATTGATAGAGTTTTCCCAACCAAATAGCCTGGCGGTGGGCGTCACCGGCTTTTTTATAAAGGCCGGCAATAGTAGTTGCATACTTCGCTTTATTAGCTGTCACGGTATCCATTTCGGCGGCGATGCTATAATATGCTGCAACTTCTGTTTCTGCGCCGGCAAGGATGTTTGTTAGCTGTGCCCGCAATTCAAAATCCGGAGCCACATATTTTTGGGGATCTTCTTTGTCAAAATAATCGTTGATAAACTTTAATGCGGCTGTGCTATCGCCGGATTTGGCAGCGGAATAAGCCATCAGTTTATATAATCGGGGCTTTACTTTTTCTCCTTCTTTTGACAGGAGTGTGCTGGCTGAATCAATAGCTGTTTCGTAGTCTCCGTTCAGGTACAATATATCGATAAGATCGTATTCATTTTGAAGTGAATAGTCGGAGTGCGCAATATATTCCAGTAAATATTTCTTCGCGAGTTTACTATTCAGATAATAATAATGTTTATATAGCTCGTTGAGCACTGGTGCATAACCTGGATCCAATTCATAGGCATTCAAAAAATGGGGAAGGTATACATCAGCATTTTTCTGTGTGGTAAATATCTTGCCCAGCAAATAATGTCCTTTTAAATTGTTGGGATCCTTCTTCAAAGCTTCCTGGTAGGAAGTATAAGCATTACTGGCGTCTGACAGCTTGCGGTAAGCCTGTCCCTTTAACAAGTCAATACCGGCATTATTTTTATCTCTTTTTTGGGCTATTTTCAACCAATCCAGTGCTAAGGATGCATCACCATCATTCTCTTCGATGGATACTTCCGCCATGGCCATTAATAATGCAGGGTCACGTTGGTTCTTTTTGTCACTGGCCAGGGAACGAAATACATCATTCGCTTTAATTTTATTACCGGTACTTAACAGGTAGCGTGCATAAGCGATACGATTAAACGGCGCAGCATCAGCACTACCTGCTCCCGTTAAATGGGTATTGATAAAAGTCCTGGCTTCAATTTTCTTATCCTGCTCCAGATAAGTTTTTACCAGGAGATAATTAAATTCCGGATTATTGTCACTGCCGGTGGTTTTTTCCAAAACAATTTCAGCAGATTTATATTGTTGGTTATCAATCAGCTCTTTTACTTCATCGATACCCTGCGCCCGAACTGCGGGGTGAGCGAAAGCGAAGACAAGGAGTAGGGGGAACATATTTTTTGTTTTCATGTTATCAGTTTTTAAATTAGAGAAATTGGTTAGGGTTGCGGCGCTATTGTGAGGACCGGAATATCCGATTCCTTATATAAATATTTTTTTACCAGCTTGTTCCACCATCCTCGGAAGAGTGATTCTTTGCCAGTGTTCACTACGATCAGGTCAGCGTTGATTGTTTTCGCATAAGAGAGGGTATTGGCAGGGCTATCTGTATTCGCCGGCAATGCACAGTGTATCCTTACATTACTATAATCGCTCAAGAGGTGATATGCTTTATGCAGGCAACTGCTTTCAGCACTTTTACCATTGCTGTCGTGACCGCTGCCCATCAGGTGTATCCGGCTGTCGTTTCTGCTTGATAAATAAGTTGCGATACTGAGTTTTTTTACCGGCAGGAAATCATGAACGGGTACGACAATATTTTGAAGGTGACCGGCATTAAAACTCCGGGTTACTGTAAGTATGGGGCACTTTGTCTGTAAGGAAAGTTTGTCAAGATCGATCCGTTGTATCAGGGAACTTGCAAATTTGCGTCTTGCCTTTGGTATAATAACAAGATCAATATGGCTGGAAATGATTGTTTCTTTCATGGCCGCAAACCAGTGACCCGATACAACGGTACTTCTTATCAGTAAGCCATCCTTGAGTTTCACACGGCATTGTGCTTCCAGTTCTTGCAGCTGGTTAACTAAGTTTGCATTGGAAGTTTGAACAAAAGATCCTGTAAAGCGGCCATCATACAAAAAGGGGACCACAGAATTGGGGGTCTGCACATGTAACAAGTGGATATCGCAGGAAAAAAAATTTGCGATTTGAATGGCTTTATCCATTACCAGGCCAGTGTTTCGATTGAAATTGACGGGAACCAATATTTTATTGAACAGCTTTTGCATGTGTGACAATTTTCAATGAAACAATGAGCACAAGGTAAACCTGTACCGTTAGAAGGGCATTAAGGCCAGATTAGAAAAGAATTAGAATTTCATTTCTTCAGCGTAGGTAATACGATATGAATGACCGTCCCTTTTTCAGGATCGAAGCGAAGAGTCAGTGTTCCTTTATGAAGGCTAATAATACGACGGGTTAGCGTGAGTCCGAGACCGACACCTGGTTTATTTTCTGCATTACTGCTCCGATAAAAAGGCTCAAATAATTTTTCAATTTCATCGGTTGGAAGAAAGTCACTTTTATTGGTGAACAGGATTTCTGTTACTGATCCGTTGAATAACAAGTCGGATTTTACCCTGTTATCAGGTGAATATTTACAGCCATTCTCAATGATATTTTTAAAAGCACTTTGGAGCAAATGCACATTGCCGAAAACCATACACTCATTTTCGTCCTCCGGTAACTCAGCAAATGCCAGTTCCACTTTATAGTCAGGATTTTGATGCAGCACAACACTATGTGCTTTGATCAATACTTCATCGATCCTCACCTTTTCCAGCGAAATAGCGCCATTGCTTCCTGCCTTAGCTATTTCCAGCAGTGTCCGTGTAAGCTGGTGAAGTCCCTGGGCATCCTTTAAAATGGATAACAATACCTCCCTGTATTCTTCCGGGCTTCTTTCTTGTAACAGGGAAACTTCAATCTGGCTCGAAACAGCCGTAAGCGGGGTTGACAATTCATGAGAAGCGTTCGATATGAATCTTTTCTCCATGGCAAAAGATTCCTCCAGTCTATTCAGCAGCTCATTGAAAGTTCCGTTCAATTGCGCAAGCTCATCTTTTCCTGTGCCGGTAAAGAGGCGATGCGAAAGATTCTGTGAAGTGATCAGCTTTACATCGCGGATGGTCTGTTTGATGGGCCGGATGATCGTCCGGGAAAATAAATATCCTGCGAGCAGGGACACGAGCACTGCAACCGGGAAATAAATGTTGAATATCCTCCGGAGATTGTTGATATAAGCACGGCCTTCAATATTTTCTGCAGCAACAAGCACGAATAGTTGATTGGTATGATAAAAAACCCCGATTTCTATATTATCACGGTTCAAAAAATATTCCCCATTTTCCCGGGCTTTGTCCAGCCATATTGTATCGGGCCGGAGTTCCCCGGCACTGGTATCATGAAATTCATACAGCTCTCTATAACCTGTATCATAAATGCCGACATTCCGGTTAATCAAAACAGGCGGGGAGTTCGCATCAATTGATTTTAGGAGGTTGGTAGTATCACTGCTGAACCTGTCATATAAATAAGCAGTTCTGGCGGCCCGGTTTTTAATTCGTTGACTGAAATCCCGGCGTACATTTTCTTTGCTCAGATTATAAACCAGGATGGCCATACCTAGCAGGATGCAGGTAACGATACCGGTGAACAAAAGGTTTATCTTAAAAGCAATTTTCATCAGCTGTCTTTTAGCACGTATCCCATTCCTACTTGTGTATGGATTAAAGGGGAGTTGAAGTCCTTATCAATTTTTTTTCGAAGGTAATTTATGTACACATCAATAACGTTGGTGCCACTATCAAAATCGATATCCCATACATTTAAGGCGATATCGGCCCGGGATAGTACACGGTTTTTATTCCGCAGAAAATATTCCAGCAACTGGAATTCTTTGGCCGTAAGCTGAATATTTTTGTTGTCACGGGTCACTTCCTTTGAATCGAGGTTCATCACGAGGTCACCAGCTTTTAATTGAACACCGGTAGCGACGGTACTATGAATTCTTTTCAATAAAGCCCTTACACGAACAAGCAGTTCTCTGAAGTCAAACGGTTTGATAATATAATCATCCGCGCCAGCGTCAAATCCTTCAATTTTATCTTCAACAGTACTCATGGCAGTTAATATCATGACCGGTACTTTCGGGTCAATTTGGCGGATCGCCTTACATAATTCATAACCATTGATACCAGGAAGGTTAATATCCAGAATTGCAAGGCCAAAAATTCCCTGTTTGAACAGCCTCAGGCCCATGGTTCCATCATAAGCTACTTGCGTATAAAAGCCGTTCTCAGTGAGACCCTGTTTCAGGGAATCAGCTATTTTTTGTTCGTCTTCAACGATTAAGATATTAATGCCTGTCATTGTCCGGGTGGTTTTCAAGCAAATTTACCCTGAGCGTATCACCCATCCGCTTTTTAGGGATTTTCTAATGAGTTTCTAATTTCTGGAATTCTTTGCAATTTAAACAGTAAAACTTAGCGTTTTCTTCTATTAAAGTACCCGTGCTCGTGTATTCAGGGCTTCAGATAATTTGTTCATTATATTCGGCGCTCCATATTTATGCACTAAACCACGTTGTCCTTGTTCAGCATTGCAGCATATAAGAAGTAAATGACATAAAAAAGCAGCTGTATAATGTGACAGCTGCTTGTGATCCCGCTGGGACCCGAACCCAGGGCCCTCCCGATAAAATCGGGATGCTCTACCGACCGGCAATCAAATTCTCTATAAATTTTCGGGATTTCATCCGTTTAATTTTAATTTCTCTTTTTTAGCTTCGGCAAGTGACGAAAACTCTTCAGTATAAACGAGTTTTCAGGGAACGCCGGTACTTGTGAATTTGGAATCACCCGACTCATCTCCACGCTATTCACACGGAAGGCCTTTAAAATCCCTGCTGTTACTGCCGTTCCCAATGTTACACTCCCAGGTATTCCATCCGCTGCTGGATTTCAGTTTGTATCCCGCAACATCTTTTCTTCCTAAATAATCGGTTAACTCTTTCCATTCTACATCACTTGGTATATGCCAGCCATCCAGGCAAGTCCCCCGGGATCACCTACCGCATACCAGTTATACAGCTTACCACCTTTAGCTCCGTTGGAAGGGTCATTGTCACAATAACTCCAAGCCGGTTTTTGCTTGTTTGAATCGCTATTTGTATATTTCGCATGAATGTTATACCTCCTTCCGATCCAATGTTACACCCCTAATGCTAATCTTGGTTGAGTTTTTAAGAAGTCAGATAGAAATTGATTGATTTAAACCAAACTTACTTCCAGGAGAATGAACTTTTCATCATTGCTCCTGCTTTCAGATTAGTTCTTTTACCACAATTAACGCACTTCCATTGCTTTGAAGAAGGAAACCAGTAATGAAGTGATTGGTGACAACTGGAGGATACGATACCTTCTTCCGTCCTTTTCCCCGCAGATACTGCTCACAGGCTTCTTTGGTAGAAAATCGTTTAACAAACTCAAATATACCCATGATGAAATATGCTTTTTTTCATTAAATTTACTTTGTATTATAATTTCCGACAGGCACTTTTAAAAAAATAAACCTTTATATCTCTAAATGAAAAAAACCGTAAAGCAAAAATCAAAACTCGTCCGCGTGAAGCCAAGTAATGGACATCACAAACACAACGGGCAACATCCTAAAACAAATGGCGCGCATAAAGCAAATGGGATACAAAATATAGAAAATGTCGAACGCGCAATCGTTACCGATATTATTTTGACAGATGTTGCACTGCTTAAAATTCTAAAAATGGTACGCAACGGAAATTTTTCTGTCCGCATGCCTGATGGGCAGTTGGGCTTGAAAAAAACTATCTGCGATACGCTCAATGACATTATTGATATGAATGAAAGAATGACCATTGAATTTGAGAAAGCAGGAAACAGTATTGGTAAGAAGGGAAAACTAACCAACCGGGTTACGCTGGATAGAGCACGCGGCTCATGGGGTGATTGCATTGATTCTGTGAATACACTTATCTCTGATCTGGTGCATCCTACCATTGAGATCGCACACGTTATTACTTCGGTTGCCAAAGGAAATCTTTCACAGGATATGCCTTTATCCATTGAGGGCAATCCGCTTCAGGGAGAGTTTTTACGCATCGCCAAAGAGGTAAACGGAATGGTAAAGCAGCTCAACATTTTCTCGATGGAAGTAACGCGTGTGGCGCGTGAGGTAGGAACGGAAGGAAAACTCGGAGGGCAGGCAAAAGTGAAAGGCGTTGCAGGAGTATGGAACGATTTGACGGACAGTGTAAATAAAATGGCAAGTAACCTTACCGGTCAGGTGCGGAACATTGCGGAAGTTACCACAGCCGTTGCGAAAGGAGATCTTTCCAAAAAAATTACAGTGGATGTAAAAGGAGAAATTCTTGAGCTGAAAAATACAATCAATACGATGGTGGATCAGCTCAATTCATTTTCTTCAGAGGTAACCCGTGTGGCGCGTGAGGTAGGAACGGAAGGAAAACTCGGAGGACAGGCACAGGTAAAAGGAGTAGGCGGAACATGGAAGGATTTGACAGACAGTGTAAATAAAATGGCGGGCAACCTTACCACTCAGGTGCGAAATATTGCGGACGTAACCACGGCCGTTGCGAAAGGAGACCTTACCAAAAAAATTACGGTGGATGTAAAAGGAGAAATTCTTGAGCTGAAAAATACGATCAATACGATGGTGGATCAGCTCAACTCATTTTCTTCGGAGGTAACCCGCGTGGCGCGTGAGGTAGGTTCAGAAGGAAAATTGGGCGGGCAAGCAAAGGTGCGCGGGGTGGGTGGTGTTTGGAAAGATCTGACAGACAGCGTAAATCAAATGGGAAGCAACCTTACCAATCAGGTGCGGAACATTGCGGAAGTAACAACAGCCGTTGCAAAAGGAGATCTGTCTAAAAAAATTACAGTAAACGTTGCGGGAGAAATTCTCGAATTGAAAAATACGATCAACACGATGGTGGATCAGCTCAACTCTTTTGGTG
>JAWXCO010000079.1:0-4944 GCA_034408705.1 Bacteroidota bacterium | reverse complement strand
TTTGCCTTAAATGCAGGCCCCAACGGGCTTTTACGACTTTTTATCTTTTCCTCCCTGGTAAATATTTATTAAAAAATGATTAAACCAATTTGTAACTTTAAAGTCAGTATTCATCACTGAACCAAACTCATTGCAATGGACAGAAGAGACTTCCTGACTGCTAAGCGCAGAAAAAAGCCTGCTGCATCCCCGCAGGCATCCCGCAATATTACTTCTGGTATCAATCCCTATTCCGGTTCCTGGACGGAAAACGAGATTGTCCATTTGCTGAAACGGACCATGTTCGGCGCAAAAAAAGCCGATGTTGATTATTTTAAGACCCGGACCATGAGCCAGGCGGTGGATGAATTATTAAACCCAACGGCTCCTCAACCAACACCTCCAATCAAAGAGTATACGACCTCTACCCAACCTGGCACCCCGGATGCAACTATTGCACAGGGAACCACCTGGGTAAATGATATTAATAATGATGGTACTGTTCAGTCGCAAAGAAGAGCTTCCTATAAAAAATGGTGGACAGGTGCGATGATCAACCAGGACAGGAGTATCCGTGAAAAACTACAATTATTCTGGGTTGATCATTTTGGAAATGAAGCGTCCGATGTCGGTAATGGTAATTGGACCTATATGCAGCATAACCTGATACGCCAATATGCCCTGGGCAATTTCAGGCAAATGGTTGATGCCATTACCAAGGATATTTCCATGCTACGCTACCTGAATGGCTACCTGAACCTGGCTAGTGCCCCGGATGAAAACTATGCCCGGGAATTACTCGAATTATTTACCCTGGGTAAAGGCCCGGGTTCGCAATACACAGAAACAGATGTAAAGGAAGCAGCCAAGGTGCTTACGGGCTGGCAGATCAATGGTACTACTTATGTAGCAACGTTCAATACGAACAGGCACTCTTCTGTGAATAAAACCTTTTCCTCCTTCTTTAATAATACGGTGATTACAGGAAGGACCGGAGCCACTGCAGGGCAATTGGAATTAACAGACCTGCTCAATATGATTTTAGCCAATGCCGAAGTTGCTAAATTCATTGTTCGTAAATTTTACCGCTTCTTTGTTTATTATAGTATAGATGCTGCTACAGAAACCAATGTAATAACCCCGTTGGCCAACATTTTCCGCAGCAACAATTATGATATCCGCCCGGTATTAACCACGTTGTTTAAAAGCGAGCATTTCTTTGATCGCTTAAATCAGAATTGTTATATCAAAAGTCCGGCAGATCATATTGTAGGTTCTCTGCGGGAAATGAACACCGTCTTCCCCGTGCTAACAGATTGGGATGCTAATTATGGTATGTGGAATTTCTTTTACAGCTATATGGTAAATACCGGGCTCAACCTGAATGATCCACCCAATGTAGCAGGTACGCCGGCTTATTACCAGGAGCCACTATTTCACGAGATATGGATCAATTCTGATTCGTTGCCAAAACGTAACCAGTTTACCGATCTCATGGCCAATAACGGCTATACCCGCAACGGGCAAAGGGTTGTTTTCAATTTAGTAGCTTATGTACAACAGTTCAGCAACCCTGGTAATCCCAATGACCTGATCGACGATGCTTTGAAATTTATTTTCCGCAATCAATTATCGTACGAATCGAAAAAGACCATTAAGACACAAATATTATTAAGTAACCAGCAATGGGATTATTACTGGACTAATGCGTGGACCGCATATATCGCCAGCCCAACACAGACCAATTTCAATATCGTTAATAACAGGCTGAAGTCGCTGTTCCAGTATTTCTTTAACCTGGCAGAATACCAATTATCATAATTAATCTTTTTCATCTTAACAGACAGATATGAAAAGAAGGGTTTTTTTACAAAAAAGTATACCAGCAGCTACTCTGCTACCGGCACTTTTAAACGGGTATTCTGTAAAAGCATTTGCTGCTGACTCACCCCTGGTACAGGCGTTGATGCAAAGCACTACAGATACCGACCATGTGCTGGTTATTATTCAACTGTCGGGTGGTAATGATGGTTTGAATACGGTGATCCCTATCTCTACCTACTCCAATTATTTTAATGCACGATCCAATGTGGCCATTCCACAAAACAGGATACTGGCATTGGGCAATAGCGGAGCCGGAATTCATCCTGCTATGACCGGTCTCCATAATTTATTTACTGCCGGTAACATGAAAGTATTACAGGCCGTAGGTTACCCTCAACCTAATTTCTCTCACTTCCGTGCTACCGATATCTGGATGAGCGGCTCTAACAGTAACCAGGAAGTATTCAGCGGTTGGGCTGGCCGTTATTTGAATTATGAATATCCTGATTTCCCTACTGGTTACCCAAATACGAATACCCCGGATCCGTTGGCAATACAGATCGGTTCTACAACTACCCTTACCTCGCAGGGCCCGGTCATAAATATGGCAATGAGTATCACCAATCCAAGCTCGTTTTATAATTTATTAAATGGTACCACGGATCCGGTGCCTGATACACCAGCGGGCAAGGAGTTGAAATATATCCGCCTCGTGTCGCAGCAAACACAAAAATATTCTACCGTTATCCGCAATGCAGCGAATTCGGTAACGCAACAGGGAACCTATCCCACCAATAACAGTCTCGGCGATCAATTAAAGATCGTGGCCCGTTTGATCAAAGGCGGATTAAAGACAAGGGTTTATATGGTTAGTACCGGGGGATTTGATACGCACTCGGTACAGGTAAATGCAGCGGATACGACTACCGGGGCACATGCTACCTTATTACAACGTTTGTCCGATGCCTGCAAGGCTTTCCAGGATGACCTGCAGTTCCTTGGTATACAGGACCGGGTGATTGGAATGACTTATAGTGAGTTTGGCCGTCGTATCAAATCCAATTCCAGTACGGGTACCGATCATGGTGCGGCGGCACCGATGTTCTTGTTCGGCAGTAAGATCGAACAGGGCGTGCTGGGTGATAATCCTGCCATACCCACAAATGCTTCCGTGAATGATAATATCCCGATGCAGTATGATTTCAGAAGTGTTTATGCGACGATACTGGAGAAATGGTTCTGTTTGGATAAAACGGTAGTGGACGGATTATATCCGCCGAATATCAATAGCCAGTTACAATCATTACCCTTGTTTAAGAGCAGTCTTAGCTGTAATGGCAGTACACCACCACCACCGGTCGATGGTATAAAAACTATTTATAATTATCCCCATCCATTTACTACTTACACTGAAATATTTTTTAGAACAGAAGGAGGTCATACCCTGATACAGATTATTGATACCCTGGGCCGGGTGATCCGTACATTACTGGAAAAGGAATATGCTGTTGCTACTTCCGATAAGGTCCGATTTGATTCAGAAGGCTTGCCTACCGGTATTTACTACGCCCGCTTACAAAATGGAGTGATACAGAAAGTGTGGCCGATGCTGAAAGTGCGATGAGTATATGATGAACTTGTAAGTCAGCTTATTACAAACAATTCAGGTTTTTCAATCCTCTTTCTTTTAGCTTGCTTGGGCTGTTTGTTAATAAAAATACCACAAACGGGTTATTGTTTTTTTCTGAATACTGGCTTAGTTTTAACTCACGGGGTTATTAAAAGCCTGTTTCTGCTTATGAAAAGAGTTAATTACCTGAACTTTAATCTAAGTTGGCAGACAGTCAGGCTATTATTTCTGCTCCTGATCGTTTTGACTGGCAAGAATGTTTTGAGCCAAACCAACTATTCTCCTCTTTACACCAGCACTAATTTTGTAAAAACAATAGATCTCTCAAGGCCGGTAGGTACCGTGGACGGCACAGCAGGAACTACAGCTACGGGTGGGGTTACTTATACCATACCCATTTATGCACCGCCCGGCACTAATGGTATGCAACCTTCTGTCAGTATAGTTTATAATTCACAGGGCTCGTCCGGGGTGGTTGGTTTTGGGTGGAATATTGCAGGATTATCGATGATAAGCCGCACCGGTAAAAATATTTATCATAACGGGCAGGTAAAACCTGTCTCCTATACAGCAGAGGATGCTTTTTTACTGGATGGAATGCGGTTGAACGCTATTACAGGGAGTAATGGCGCCAATGGTACAGTGTATGCCGGTGAAGCAGAATCATTCACTAAAATCATTTCCATTACCACTGGCAGTGTCAATAACCCCGACTGGTTTTTGGTAACGGCAAAAGATGGCAGTACAATGGAGTTCGGAAATACAGCCGATTCCAGAATACTTACCGATGATGGTTTAAATGTAATGCTCTGGAGGCTCAACAGGATTATTGATATTAATGGTAATTATATTGATTTTAAGTATAATAACAACAGCCGGGACAGCCGGATAGATGAAATAAACTACACTGGGAATATTACTACCGGGTTATTGCCATATAATAAATTGAAATTTACGTACGGAAACCGCAATGAAGTAAATACCGGTTATGATGGTGGAGCGTCTTTGTCCTCTTAATTTTTATTAAATAAGGTAACCATTACTCACATTAGGGAAAATGGTATAATTGAAACTGTAAAAGCATATAAATTTAATTATGGCTTTGATAATGTACATTCTTTATTAAAAGAAGTTATAGAGGAAGGAGCTATTCCAATACCTGATGAGCCTGAACCCGGTGAGCCTCTGCCTCCGCCGA
The DNA here is from genome assembly GCA_034408705.1 of Bacteroidota bacterium. Lineage (GTDB taxonomy): Bacteria > Bacteroidota > Bacteroidia > Chitinophagales > Chitinophagaceae > JJ008. The sequence continues at coordinate 313 of JAWXCO010000079.1, read as the reverse complement.
CTTTGAACAGTACTATTTTTTTATATGGAGATCAGCCTCAGAGCACTACCGTCCAACCAACTGCTCAGTTTACAGGCGAGTGCATTACCGGCGACTTTAACGCAGATGGAAAAACAGATATTTTGGCCAGTTCTTACTATTGGGATGATGGTATTAAGTATAGTAGCGGGTATAGAATTTTATTGGACCCTCAATCAATTACAGCACATTATGAAAAAGGACTGACTTCTGGGCACACTGTAGTTGAAAATTTAAAGCTTTCAAATTATCTCACCAGCGATTATAATAAAGATGGCCGGGATGATGTATTTAT
>JAWXCO010000078.1:0-14708 GCA_034408705.1 Bacteroidota bacterium | reverse complement strand
CTGAAAGGGATATGAAATGTTGATTATGTTAGTTAGGAAATTTTACACTTTAGGAAACATCCCCTCCCCGGAGGGGGGAGTTTAGGAGACTTTATACTTTGAGACTTTGGGGTGGGTTTGGTTAGAAAAAAAAACGAAACCCACAACTGTGCAACCTTTCGGCCTTTATGATAAACCGTGCCGGATTGAAATAATAGTACAAGAACCTTTAATAAAATTATGAAACGATTTCGCTTTCTCATTGCCACTCTCCTCTTCACCCAGTTGTCACAGGCGCAGGTGAATGTGGATAGCTTACGGGCCGTGATGAATTCGAAACGCTCCTATGAAGAGAAAATAAATGCATCCATTAAAATCCTCGAAAATTTTGAATTAAAGAATTTTGATTCCGCCATCATCGAAGGCAATAAAGCTCTTGAACTGGCGAGGAAAAATACCGACTCCGTGGCGGTAGCAGAAATTAAAAGACATATCGGTGTTGCCAGTTATTTCCAGGGAAAATATGATGTAGCCGCAAAAAATTATTACGAATCAGTCGCCATCCTGGAAAAGGCCAATGAAAAAGAAAAACTGGCCCCGCTCTATAATGAATTGGGCAAACTCTACCGCAAGACCAGAGACCTGGATAAAGCGATGGAGAATTATGAAAAGGCGGCGGACATCTTCAAGCAATTAAAAGATACCGGGGGCATTTCCATGATACTAAATGAGTCGGGGGTGGTGTACGAATACAAGGCCGATTATAAAGAAGCCCTGAACCGCTACACGACTTCCCTGAAACTAGCCGAAGAAACCGGCGATTCATTGAGTGTGTCTTATTCCTTAAGCAATATCGCCGGAATCTATGTGATCGAAAAAAGATATGAAGAAGCAGAACAGAACCTTTTACGGGCCTTGCAAATCCGCCGACTGCTAAAAGATAGTTTTGCCATTGCCCTTACCTACTCCGACCTGGGAGTTGCCATGAATGGCAAAGGTGACTATGATAAAGCAATTGCTTATTTGCAGATCAGTAATAAACTGGCGGAAGCGTTACAATATGTAGAGCTGCAGTCTAACAATTATAATGAACTGGCCAGTGTGGCCCAGCGAAGAGGTCGTTACCAGGAAGCGTATGAATATTTCCTGAAACGATCCTACCTGCGGGACAGCCTCTATGCGATGGAAAAAACAAAACAGATCGCTGAACTGAATGCAAAATATGAATCGGCTAAAAAAGAACAGCAGATACAGCAACAGCAAAACCGGATCCGGATGCAAAATTTTTTATTTATCGGTATGGGCGGTTTGATATTGCTCACAGGTCTGCTGATCAATTCCCTGTATCGGCGCAATAAACTACGGCAGGAAACAAAAATGAAGACCGAGCTGATGAAGCAGCAGGAGATCGCCGTGAAAGCCGTCATCGAAGCAGAAGAAAATGAGCGGCAACGGATCGCCAAAGACCTGCATGATGGAGTGGGCCAGATGATGAGTGCCGCCAAAATGAATTTATCGGCCTTCGAATCGGAGCTAACTGATGCCACACCCGAACAAAAACAATCCCTTGAAACGGTGATACAGCTGGTAGATGAAAGTTGTAAAGAAGTAAGGACGGTATCGCATATCATGATGCCAAATGCCCTGCTCAAGAATAATCTGGCAGCGGCCATTCATGATTTTGTGAATAAACTCAATAATAAAAGCCTGCAGGCCCATGTGAATATTTTGGGCCTCGACCAGCGCTTGGACTCCAATATTGAAACGGTACTGTACCGTGTTATCCAGGAATGTGTACATAATGCCATCAAACATGCCGGTGCCAGCACATTAGATATTTCATTAATTCGTGATAAGGACGGTATCAGCGGCACTATTGAAGACAATGGAAAAGGCTTTGATGTGGCGGATAAGGGCAATTTTGAAGGCATCGGCCTCAAAAACATTACTACCCGTATCGACTACCTGAAAGGCACAGTGGATTTTGACTCCGCTCCCGGAAGGGGGACGGTGGTGGCCTTTCATGTTCCAATCTAAACCTCCTGTCCCCCTAAAGAGGAGACTTAGACCTAAATCTCATCTGCTTTCTTCCACTTTCTTTAAAGCATTCATCTAATAATTCAAGAATAGTTGACCTAAGTTCCCTTTAGGGACAGGGTCTTAACATTTCTACAACTGTAACCCGCCCCACTCCTGCATCCTTCATTACGTCAACCGGCTGACAAAAATGAACTAAACCAATTTAAACTTTTTACCCTGCCTGACGTAGCTTTATCGCCAATCAGTGCACCCAATCACTAACGACAATGAAAAACGGAAAGATCACCCTCGCCCTTGTAGATGACCACCAAATAGTAATCGATGGATTAACCTCCCTGCTGAAAGGTCATGATAAATTCAGGTTTGCTTTTGCTACCACCGACAGTAGTGAAGTAGTAGAGAAAATAGCCCAAACACCTATTGATGTTTTACTGACGGATGTGATGATGCCGAAATTACCCGGCAACCAGTTAGCCAAACAGGTAAAAGAAAAATACCCGGATGTAAAGATCCTGGCGCTCTCTATGAGCGGGCAGGGCGACCTGGTGAATGAAATGATCGAAGATGCGGACATCTCCGGTTATGTATTAAAAAACATTGGTAAGCAGGAACTGATCACAGCCCTGGAAAAAATTGCCAATGGCGGTATTTATTTCAGTGATGAAGTGATCGATGAACTTCAACGCACAAGCCAGCGAAAAAAACAGAATGCCGAAGCCCACCTGACCGACCGGGAGGTAGAGATCATCCGGCTAATTGAAAAAGAATACAATAACAAGCAAATAGCTGAAGCATTATATATCAGCGAACGGACGGTTGAAACCCACCGGAAGAATATTTTCCGTAAGTCCAATACGAACTCAGTGATTGGATTGGTAAAATATGCGTATGAGCATAAGCTGATATAGTAACGGTCCTCCGCTTAGGGCATTCGTAGTGGCAGTTGTTACTCCGCCACAGATTTTCATCTCCAATGTAAAAAACCTGCTAATTCTTTAAGTCCCCTGGGGGACATTCAAGATTTTTATAACAATTCAACAAATTGTCAGTTGTATTTGCGAAGTCTGGATAAGCAGTCAAAATCCTGCATAAACCGTTTCATCGCCTTGAAAATGAATGAAACAATTTCCTGCCTTTTAAGGAAAATGGTATTTGTATATTCACTAATACTCACGTTTAAGAAAGCCTAACACAGAGAGACTATGAACGCAGATTGGAACAAAGAAGTGCATCCGAATTGGTATAAGGATGTTTCTCCGATGCGATGTTTAATTCCTGGAAGTTTTCCACCTCATCCCACTAAATGGGAATATCCCTTTTTCTATCCTCATGGGCGAAACAGATTTTGGAAAATTCTAGCCAGTTTAGCTGACGAATCTTTAGAATGGAGAAAGGCTGATAAAGTAAATGCAGTTGAAGAACGATATGAAATAATGAAAAAGTTGGAAATTGGAGTCCAGAATTTGGGTTTAGAAATTGAAAGAAAAGGTAAAAGTGCACTAGATACTCATATCAGGATTACAAAGTATCAAGATATCATGTCTATTATTGAAAATCATCCTGAATTAACGACTATTCTATTGCCTGGTTACTCTGCCATTCATAGTACTGCGAAATCATTTATGAAATATTAAACAGGAAGGAATAAAAGCTTCTGAAATCGATCAGATTAAGCCTGAAACAACATTTACGATACAAATCAATGGTAGGGAAATCAATTGTGTTGTGCTAAATTCTACTTCGACAGCGTCAAGAATAAAGTATGATTTTCTTTTAGAGCAATTTAGGAGAAATCTGAAATAGCCTGAACAAAACCTATTTATAACAGTCGGTTTGGTGTAAGTCTTTTGCGTGCTGAATTTACAAAAAATAAAGTTGTATTTTAGTCTTCCTTCAGCTGCAGGGTCGTTTAAATTTTATCTGCCTGCGCCAAGCCGTATCATTGTAGATAATTTAAAAGAGCTCATGTAAAGAAAAGTGACAACTCATGAATAAATACATCTCCATTTTATTTGTATCACTGCTATGCCCAGAACGTTGTGTGTAAATACAAAAAAATCATTAGTTATGAAAAGATTTTTCTTATTGTTTCTTGTTCTTTCAACTGCAGCAAGTTGTCTTTGCCAGCAAAGCAATTTTAAATGCCCCTGCTCCAAAATTGGTATTGATAACTTATGGGCTGATAGTAATAAAGTTTCCTGTTATTTAATCCCGGTATTAAAAAACACTTCAAATCCTTCAAATGGGAAAATATACTTAGCTACAGTTGTAACCCCTTCTTTAAAAAAAAGCAATGAAAAGCCATTATTGTACCTGCATGGAGGACCTGGCATTGCCACCGTGGAAAATGTGCCCCGCTATCTGAAATCGAAAACATGGAAACTGCTAAGAGAAAAAAGATCTATTATATTTTTTGATTATCGTGGAACAGGGTTTTCAGAGCCAGCACTTTGTCCGGACATGAAAGATTCTTTATCCAAATTTTCAAAAATAAATTCGTCAGCAACAGCGAGACAATCATATAAAATTTCACTGTATAAAAAATGCCGGAATCAGCTTTTAACAGACGGGATAGACGTTTCTTCATTTAATACTGCCCAACTGGCTGATGACGCAGAAGCAATACAGAAGGCATTGCAAATTAACAGTTGGAATGTATACGGCGTCTCCTATGGTACTACGGTTGCGTTAAATCTGCTCCGCAACCACAGTAAGCATATCAATAGTATCATTCTTGATTCTCCTTTTCCGCCAAATGCACCATGGCTTGATTTTGTTCGTCCTTTTGATACTTGTTTTAAAGTACTTGAGAAAAACATATCAGATAATCCTGTCGCTTTCTCTCACTTTCCTTCCATAAGGACCGATTTTAAAAATGCTGTAACAAGGTTAAATAAAAAACCTGCTAAAATAAAAAACAAGGGGGATGCGAACGAGTCTAATTACTATGGGATCGATTTTGCATGGAGTATTTGGAATGCTATGCTGAATCCCAAATTTATTCCTTTCGTTCCTTTGGCAATACACGAAGTTGCAATTGGTAATGATTCAATACTTTCAAAATGGATTGAAGCGTTTAGCGATCCTAATTCCTTCGGGAAGTTTTCTGAGCCACAGAGCAATGCTATTGCTTGTTATGAATCAAGACCAAGAACCGCTGATGATACAAATGCTTCTTTAATTTCTAAATACCCGGATTTCTACCCATTCCTGGTAGAAAATGGAGGGGAGCTTTGTGATGCATGGCAGCCTGAGTCTGGAAGCCCTGAAATATTTAAACCAGTTGTAAGCAATGTTCCGGTATTAATTTTATCTGGTGAGTATGACCCTGTATGTCCGCCCCTTTTTGGAGAAATCACGGCTAAGACATTATCAAAATCAACCTTACTTATCATTCCTTCAGCATCGCATGCAGCTATACATGCAGACGATTGCCTTAGAAAAATTGCTGATGAATTTTTATCGAATCCTACACTAAAACCCGAGTCGGGATGTGTAAGTAATCGTTCTAAAATTGATTTTGTTTATGATAATTTAGCAAAAGTGCTATCTGAGTTTAAGTAAGGCATTTACTTTAGTACAGCAAACACCAAAAGTTATGATGCCAGCAAGGGGGTGAAACAATCGGCTGCAGTTCTCAATCAACAACTGTTCCGGCTGACTAATATCTATTTGACTTTTTGTTGTTAACTGCATCATCAGTTTTTTCAATCGGTTTCAGTTGCCGGGCGGCTAGTTATAAAATATAAGCCCTTCGGGAAGCCCTGTCCTTCAGGCTTCATATTCAAAGACCCAACGAGACAAATGAATTACAATCAAATTCCTGAAAACACGAATCTATATTTTAATCCCTAACTTTTCTTTCAATAATTTTTCATCATTCGCTTCAAATAAAGGGTTGTGAAATTCATGCAATTTCGAAAGCATTTGTAATAAAGTCATTTTTTGCTGCCCGCTAAGATTACCCGTAACAAGGGAACTCATTTTTTCTATCTGGCCCCAAAGTGCATTCATCTCATACGTTCCCTCAGTAGTAATTTCAAGCAGCTTACTGCGTTTATCATTGGGGTTGTTGGTTTCCTTGATTAATTTTTGACGCAGCAACCGCTTTAAAACCTCATTGCCAGATGATTTTTCAGATATCGTTTCACGGATAACATCTGCTTTTTTTAATCGCTTATCAGGTAATAATGTTGCTAATACACCAAAGTCTTCTATCGAATAAATTAAGGAATGTTTAAAAATCTTCCTGGAATAAAACAATGCATATTTATACAAGAAAGTAATGTACATGGTTATGGCTGGCTCCGTATTTTCAGGCAAATCCTTTTTGCCGTCGTTGCTGGCATTCACTTCTCCGGAAAGCCAACTGGCAAAATTTTTATCCTCCCATTGCTCCTCGTCTATTAGCTGATTACTAAATTTTTCTGCCCAGTCAATCAACCTTTTTACATTGGAATATGTTTCCATTTTAGTATTTTATAAAACAATATTAATGATTTATTGTTTGTTATAGTACTAATTATTGATATTTTTGAGGCCGAAATGTATTATATAAGACTACTAACAGCTATAAATCTATAAATCAAAATTAAAAATGAACTCCTTTTCTTTTAAAGTTTCCATGATTTCTATTGCCCTCTGTTTACTGACAGGCGCTATACATGCCCAAAAAACAGGCAGTATCAGCGGAACAATCCTTCAAAAAAATACCCAGCAATCCCTGACCGGAGCAACTATTAACCTGGCCGGCACTAACTTATCTGCGGCTGCTGATTCAAATGGTAGATTCAGAATTTTGAATATCCCTGTTAAAACATATAATCTTGTTATCAGCTCCGTAGGATTTAAAACATTTACACTTTATAATATTGTTGTAAACAGTGGAAATGAAAATGTTTTCACTATTGAGCTTGAACAGGATGCAGCAGAATTGGAAGAAGTGATTGTAAAGAACAATAAACGAAGTGTTCGTGCCGCTACATTAGAAACACCCCTTAGTGTTCAACGATTAACTGCAGAAGAAATAAGAAGTAACCCCGGTGGTAATTTTGATATTAGTAAAGTAATTCAAACATTGCCCGGAGTGGGTGGTGGGCAAGGAGGAGGTACATTTCGTAATGATATCATCATTCGTGGTGGTGCTTCCAATGAAAACGTATTTTATTTAGATGGCATTGAAATACCAGTCATTAATCACTTTCAAACACAAGGTGGCAGTGGTGGCCCTCAGGGTATTTTAAATACTTTTTTTATTGAGGATGTAAAATTAAGTTCTTCGGCTTTTGATGCCCGATATGACAATGCACTAAGCAGTGTATTTCAGTTTAAACAAAAAGTAGGTAACGCAAACAAATTTCAGGGGAACATACGGGCTAGTATAACCGAATCTGCCATTACGCTGGAAGGGCCTTTATCTAAAAATAAAAAAACAACCTTTTTAGCATCTGCCCGAAAATCCACATTTCAGTTCCTTTTTAAAGCACTTGACCTTCCATTTCTGCCAGATTTCTGGGATTTTCAGACAAAAATTACACATAAAATAGATAAAAATACCACTCTTACTTTTATTGGGATTGGTGCTATTGATGATTTTAGATTTCTTGCCGTAAAAGATGCAACACCAGAAAAATTATATAATCTCAATTCAGCTGCAAGTATACAGCAATGGAATTATACCATGGGTGCATCCCTTAAAAAAAGCATCGCTAATGGTTTTTGGAATGTAGCCCTGAGCCGAACCAGGTTTAATAATAACCTTCAAAAATATGAAGATAATGAAAACAGATCTGTAGCAAATCAAACACTGGATTTTGTAAGTAATGAAATAGAAACCAAACTGCGGTTTGATATCAATAAAAATATAAATGGCTGGAAACTAGCTTATGGTGCTTCTACCCAACTGGCTGAATACGATAATAACACTTTTGCAGTAATACAAAAAGAAGTAAGAGATGGAAGCAATAATATAATACAACCGGGCGTAAATCAAAATTTCACAAGTCCGTTGGATCCTTTTGTTCGCCTGGGGGCGTTTGTGCAGGTAGGTAAAAAATTAATGAATAACAGGTTGGGCATAAGTGGAGGGGTTCGTACAGATATGAACACATTTACAACAGATGGCATGAATGGCTTACAAACCTTATCACCAAGAATTTCCTTTAGCTACGTAGTAGCAGATAAATGGACATTGAATGCTTCAACAGGTATTTATTATAAATTACCAGTTTATACGCTGTTGGGTTATGCGGATAACAATAATGTGCTGGTAAATCAAAATGCGAAATATACACGATCAACGCACTATACAACCGGTGTTGAATTTTTACCAAATGACGGATTACGTTTGACAGTAGAAGGGTTTTACAAGCAGTATAGCAACGTAGCTGTATCCGCAAGAGATGGGATTTCATTAGCTAACCTCGGAACTGATTTTACAGCATTGGGCAATGAGGCGGTTACTACAAACGGAAAAGGTAAAGCCTATGGGATTGAGTTTTTTGCACAAAAAAAATTAACCAAAAATTTCTTTGGTATTCTTTCTTATACCTTTTACCGCAGTTTGTATAGTGGAGCAGATAACAAATTTGTTGCAAGTAGCTGGGATAACAGACATTTATTATCTGTTACATGGGGGTATAAGTTTCCAAGAAACTGGGAGCTGGGTTTAAAATTCCGTTACCAGGGCGGTGCTCCTTTTACACCATTTGATGAAATTGCTTCCAGATTAAATTACGCAACGCAAGGAAAAGGCTCCCTGGATTTTGGAAGACTAAATACACAACGATTGGGTGGCTTTAACAGTAGTGATGTAAGAATAGATAAAAAGATTAACCTGAAAAAAATCACGATTGATTTGTTCTTAGATGTTACCAACTGGTATGTAGCAAGAAATCCATTTATTCCAGAATATACCTGGGAAAGAACAGCCGACAACAGAACGTTTAAAACAACGAATGGCCTTGAGATAAAAGCAGATGGAAGTAATGCTATACCAACCAGGGTAAAAAATGATGACCCAACTGTGATTCCTACCCTTGGTGTGATTATTGAATTTTAATTGAAAAAAATAGACGCAGTAAGCTTAAAAAAGAATTTAAAATTCGAATTATATTGTTTCGAGATTGTAAATCCCGACTAATAGTTAGCAATCAACATTTAAAATAAACCACAGCACACGGAGACCATCCTGATTCACCTACTTTCTCTGTAATGAGGGTGGTCTCCATGTCATTTTTGTTTAAAAAAATAAAATAGAAACCAGGATAAATATAGACGGCTTAACATGTCCGGCCTCAGGCCTGTATAGTTCTATGTGGTTTTCTATTCAGTCCCAGATACTGTGTGGTTCAAAATTTCTGAGAAACCGAGGCCTAACCTTAATTCAACACCTGTTGCTTATTATATTTATTACGGTATTCCACCGGTGTCAACCCTGTTATTTTTTTAAACAAATCCCGGAATGCTTTACTGTCGGTGTAGCCAATATCATACATTACTTCATTGATATTCTTCCGGACGGTCTCGAACTGCCGTTTGGCAGCTTCGATCTTTAGCCGTTGTATATATTCCAGAAATGAATTATTGGTAGCCTGCCGGAAACGACGTTCAAAACTTCTTCGTCCCATCGTAACAATAGCCGCTAATTCATCAATCGTGATGCGCTCATGAATATTTTTCTCGATATAGACTTGTGCTTTCAATATCATTTCATCCTTATTAAGTATCCGCTTCAGTGATCAACAATTATTTCAGCTATAAATAAAAGTAAAAGCTGCAGTAGCTTATCAAAATAGTTATAATTATTTCCCGGCGGTTGATGATCCAGTTTATCAACAGCCGAACTTTGTTTGATGAAACAGGAACTTGCCCATATTGCACTCGTTGTAAAAGATTATGATGAAGCGATCGCTTATTACACACAACAATTAGCATTCACGCTTATTGAAGACACCGTACTCTCTGAGACAAAAAGATGGGTTTTGCTTGCCCCGCCCGGCTCCAGCGGGTGCCGGTTACTACTTGCCAAAGCTGCCAATAATGAGCAACAATCAAGAGGAGGCAATCAAACCGGTGGCCGGGTATTTCTTTTTCTCTATACCGATGATTTCGGGAGAGATCATAAAGTGATGAAGGAAAAAGGAATTGTATTCGTCCGTGAACCGGTCACGGAACCATATGGAACGGTGGCTGTATTCCAGGACCTGTATGGAAACCTGTGGGATCTTATTGAACCTAAAAACAAATAACATGATAACAGCAACTCCCTGGTTCGAACGAAAATTTGAATTTAACTTCCTTGTTGGTTTATTTCCTGTTATTGTAGAACGGTTGCGGGGCACATTACCCCGTCTCGACAACCTCATTCGAAATATACCAGATGAAAAACTGGGTTATAAAAAAGATGGCAACTGGTCCGTCAAATAAATTATCGGCCATTTATCCGACCTGGAAGAATTATGGTTGGCCCGGATAGAGGATTTTCTCGACAAAAAAGAAACCCTGAGAGCCACTGATCTGAGCAACACCAAAACAACCATGGCGAATCATAATGCGAGACCGGTTGGGCAATTGATCGAAACATTTACCATAACCCGTAACAAGTTATTAAAACGGGTTGAGTACTTTGATATTTCCACCGCCTCACTCACTGCTCTTCATCCCCGCCTGCAAAAACCCATGCGACTGATTAACTCCCTATTTTTTGCTGCGGAACATGATGACCATGAACTCACGAAAATCAGGAGCTTACTGGTTGATTAAGAGCCCTTTCCCTCCGGGCTACTGCCCTTTGTCCGAAAGTCCTAAACCCTTACCTTTGCAGCACATTTCTATAAATCCGGAGTGACAAAATCTTTACTATTTATGGCAGATATATTTGAACGTTTATTAAAAAATGCCGGCCCAATCGGCCAGCATCGTGAAAGAGCTCATGGGTATTTTGCTTTCCCTAAATTAGAAGGTGAGATCGGCAGCCGGATGAAATTCCGTGGCAAAGACATGATCGTATGGAGCCTGAATAATTATCTCGGTTTGGCCAATCACCCCGAAGTTAGAAAAGCAGATGCCGATGGCGCTAAACAATATGGCCTGGCCTCACCTATGGGTGCCCGGATGATGAGTGGCAACAGTACATTGCATGAACAACTGGAAACTGAACTGGCTGCTTTTGAATGTAAAGAAGATGCGATGCTGCTCAACTTTGGTTACCAGGGTATTCTCAGTACTATTGATGTGCTTTGCGGCCGCCATGATATCATTGTATATGATGCCGAATGCCATGCTTGTATCATTGATGGTCTTCGTTTGCACACCGGTCATCGGTATGTTTACAAACATAACGACATAGAAGATTTTGAAAAACAGATGCAAAGGGCCACTGCGCTGATCGAAAAACAATCCGCAGGATCCGGTGGAAAAGCTGGTGGTATACTGGTTATTACAGAAGGCGTATTTGGAATGGCCGGTGACCAGGGCAACCTGAAAGATATCGCCGCCCTGAAAGATACATATGAATTTCGTTTGCTGGTAGATGATGCACATGGTTTTGGCACATTGGGAAAAACAGGTGCCGGTGCCGGTGAAGAACAGGGTGTACAGGATAAAATTGACCTGTACTTTTCTACGTTTGCCAAATCAATGGCTTCTATCGGTGCCTTTATCGCCGGTGACAAACAGATCATAGATTATATCCGCTACAATATCCGCAGCCAGATATTTGCCAAGAGCTTACCGATGCCATTGGTTATTGGTAACCTGAAACGCTTAGAACTATTAAAAACACAACCCCAGCTCAAAGAAAAATTGTGGAAGAATGCCCGAAAATTACAGGAAGGATTAAAAGAAAGAGGATTTGATATTGGTAAAACGGACAGTGTGGTAACCCCTATCTATATGAAAGGTGATGTACCGGAAGCAACAGCGATGGTCATGGATATCCGGGAAAATTATCACATTTTCTGTTCGATCGTCGTATACCCCGTTATTCCAAAAGGTCATATCATTTATCGTCTCATACCTACTGCAGTGCATACGGATGAAGATATACAGCAAACCCTCGTCGCTTTCTCAGAGACCAAGAAGAGACTGGATGCCGGAGAATACCGGGTAGAAGCCATCCCCGATATGGCGGATGCTAAATAAAAAAGATCAGCACAGTATAGAGCCTTCCCTGACCGGAAGGCTTTTTTTTGTCCTGGACGGTTCCATGCTGCTCCAGTACTTCTTTTTTTTTGCTAAACCAGCTTAACTGACTAGTTGACCGAAGTCTTTCGCCGCAACGGAGAAAGGGTTTTACATATACGGCAACCCTTTTTGCCACTATTCCTTTACATTTACCGTCATAAAAAATAAACCTGAATATGCGCAAGCTTTTCCTCTTCCTGTTTTTGCTGCCGGTAATGGCAGGAGCACAAACAAAAGAAATTACCTTAGAAGACATTTATAAAAATGGCACGTTCCGCGGCGAATTTGTACCCGCCAGTTTTGATAATACCAAAACGGATCCAGAGATAAAACCCGAAGACCTGAAAGATGAGGCCGGTAAACTCATCGGGCAACCGGATGATATTATTTACAGCACATCCAATCCCAATATCGTGCTGATCCGTAAGAATATTGAACAAATATACCGGCACTCTTCCAAAGCCACCGTATATACGTACGATGTGGCAGCCAAAAAATTGACCCGGCTGGATAGTGAAAAGCTGATGCACCCCACCCTTTCACCGGATGGCAGTAAGATCGCTTTTGTAAAAAATAACAACCTGGTTCTGTATGATATCGCTACTAAATCTGCCCGGGCTATTACGACAGATGGCAAGTGGAACTTTATCATCAATGGTAACTGTGATTGGGTATATGAGGAGGAATTCAGTTTTACCCAGGCTTACCAATGGAGCCCTAAAGGGAATTATATCGCTTACTACCGGTTTGATGAAAGCAATGTAAAAGAATACCAGTTCACCCAGTTTGATAATACCTACAACAAACAATACACGTACAAGTATCCCAAAGCTGGCGAAGAAAATTCTAAAGTGGAGATCCATATTTATGATATCACTGGCAATAAGGATGTAAAAGCCAATTTCCCCACAGGTGATATTTATATCCCCCGTATTAAATGGACACAGCAGGACAATTCACTGGTCGTATTCTGGATGAACCGCCACCAGAGTGAAATGAAGCTGTTAAAAACGGATGCAAAATCCGGTGAGAGCCAACCTCTTTACGAAGAGAAAAATAAATATTTTGTAGAGATCAATGATGACTGGCAGTTTACAAAAGATGGCAAGCAATATCTTTTTACCAGCGAGATGAACGGATTCAACCATATTTATCTCTACAGTATGGATGGGAAAACAAAAACACAGATCAGCAAAAGAAATTACGAAGTGACCGAAATAAACGGTGTGGATGAAGCCAATAAGCGGGTCTTCTATACAATGGCTTATCCCCGCCCGATGGACCGGAACCTGTTTGTAACAGATTTTTCCGGCACAAAAACCACCCAGCTTACACAGGGAGAAGCCTGGCACAGGACCGTGCTGAATGACAGTTTTACCAAATTCTACACTTACAAATCGGACCTGAATACACCGCAGACTGTTACACTAAACAGTATTGCAGTAGATAAAAAGAAAAAGATCACCACTACCGTAATCAAAACCATAAATGAAAATACCAAGCTGAAAAGTAAGATGGCTGAATATGGATTAAGCAAAGCAACATTTATCCGGGTCCCCAACAGCAAAGGGGATACACTGAATGGATGGATGCTGAAACCGGCCAATTTCGATGCGACCAAAAAATATCCTGTATTGTTCTGCAATTATGGCGGTCCCGGCTCGCAACAGGTATCCAGCCAGTTTGGCAAAGTAAGCATGTGGCATCAGTTACTGGCTCAGAAAGGTTTTATTGTGGTCAGCGTTGATAATACAGGCACAGGTTACCGTGGCGAAGAATTTAAAAAGAAAACCTATCTCCAGTTAGGTAAGTTTGAAATTGAAGACCAGATCGATGCCGCAAAATATCTTGGCACCCTTCCGTTTGTAGACAAGAATAATATTGGTCATTGGGGCTGGAGCTATGGTGGCTTTATGAGTTCACTCGCTATTACCAAAGGGAATGAAGTTTTCAGTGCAGCGGTAGCCGTGGCACCCGTTACCTCCTGGCGTTTTTATGATAATATCTATACGGAAAGGTATATGCGTACACCACAGGAAAATCCAGGTGGTTATGATAATAATTCGCCGATCAATTTTACCGATAAGATAAAAGGGAAATACCTGATCGTTCATGGCATGGGCGATGATAACGTGCATTTCCAAAACGCCACACAGATGATCACCGCCCTGGTGAAAAGTAATATTGATTTTGAAAGTGCTTATTATCCCAATAAAAACCATGGCATATCCGGCCAGCTGGATAACACCACCATGCACCTCTGGAACAAAATGACTAATTGGATCATGGAAAACATGGGTAATGAGAACACTAAAAAACCTGTACAACCTGTGAAGCAACTGAAAGGCTTTTAACAAAATTACTACAGCCTGTAAATGACATGCCCCTGGTATACCGGGGGCATTTTATTTTCGGAAAAAAGACCTGTTAACCGCACAAGCAAGATCAAACAAACTGCTATTTTTCCCGGAACTGGATTCATTCTGGGCTAAAATTAAAGTAGG
>JAWXCO010000077.1:0-13077 GCA_034408705.1 Bacteroidota bacterium | reverse complement strand
GGGTATATTGATGTTCCTTTTCTTCTGAACATTTCCTTACAGGTTCTGTTATACCTTTGTATCATTTACAAAATAGTATGGCCTGGAAAAATCAGCAACAATTTATTGACGCACTGGAAAAAGCCGGCGAACTGGTCCGGATCAAAACATATGTCAAACCGTACCTGGAAATAGCAGAGATAACAGACCGGGTCAGTAAATCAGGTAACGGAGGTAAAGCCTTGTTGTTTGAAAACACAGGTTATGATTTCCCGGTATTGATGAATGCATACGGTAGCGAAAAAAGAATGTGTATGGCACTGGGTGTGGAGAATCTGGATGATGTAGCCAAAGAGATCGAAAATCTATTTCATCTTTTATCTTCTCCCAAAGAAGGCATTCTCGATAAATTGAAACTCCTTCCGAAACTGGGGCAATTTGCCAGCTGGATGCCCAAAGTAAAAAGCGGGAGAGGAGATTGCCAGCAAGTGGTGATGGCAGAACCGGATATAACAAAGTTGCCCGTCATTACCTGCTGGCCCAAAGACGGCGGACCCTTTGTTACCTTACCGATCATTCATACAAAAGACCCGAATAACAACTCCCGTAATGTTGGTATGTACCGGATGCAGGTGTTTGGTCCAACCTTAACGGGCATGCACTGGCATAAACATAAAGTTTCAGCCAAACATTTTAATGAATATAAAAAACTGAATAAACGTATGCCCGTGGCAGTGGCATTGGGTGGTGACCCGGTCTATGCCTATTCAGCCACCGCACCCTTACCGGAAAATGTGGACGAGTACATGTTAGCGGGTTTTTTAAGAAAGAGAAAAGTAGAGCTGGTAAAATGTATCACGCAGCCCGATGTGGAAGTGCCAGCCGATGCCGATTTTATTATTGAAGGCTATGTAGACCCGGGTGATGATTTGATCTGGGAAGGACCTTTCGGCGATCATACAGGTTATTATTCTCTCCCGGATTTCTATCCCCGTTTTCATATAACTGCCATCACGCATAAAAAAAATCCGGTGTTCCCGGCTACCATCGTTGGTATTCCTCCCCAGGAAGATGCCTGGTTGGGAAAGGCGACAGAAAGAATATTTCTCGCCCCGATCAAAATGACTATGGTCCCTGAAATAATGGATATGGATATGCCGGTGGAAGGAGTATTCCATAACCTGGTGATCACAAAGATCAAAAAAGAGTACGCCGGCCAGGGACAAAAAGTAATGAATGCTATGTGGGGAGCCGGGCAAATGATGTTTAATAAAATATTGGTGATGGCCGATGAAGGCGTGAAGATCCAGGACTATGAAGCCCTGGCAAAATATGTTTTCAAAAACCTTAACCCCGCAACAGATATTGCCTTTGCCAGCGGACCGATGGATGTACTGGATCATAGCTGTAGCAAACTCGGTTTTGGAGGAAAAATGTGTATTGATGGAACAACGAAGTACGAGGAAGAAAAAGCTGAAGAGTATGTGTTTGGGGTTTCGGGTTTGGGGTTTAGCGATACGCTGTTATTACAAAAATTCTCCGAAATAAATGCCGTAAATAGTTCATTGTTAAAAAAAGAAATCCCTTGTGTAATAATTTCTGTTGAAAAAAACAGAGCAGGGCATATAAAAGAATTGCATGATCAAATTTGTGCACTACCCGAAACAGAATCAGTGAAAATGATTTTATATGTAGAACATACAGTAGATGCCAATGATTTGACAACCGCTTTATGGCGTTTCTGCAACAATCTCGATCCAAAAAGAGATAATCACCTTTGTAAACGACCAGCTCCGAACTCCGAACCCCGAACTCAAAACTTATATTCTGCCTGCATGGGATTAGATGGTACCCGTAAAACAAAGGAGTTGGATGACTTTCAAAGGGACTGGCCCAATATTATTGTTGCCAACAAGGAAACGATAAAAGCGGTGGATGAGAAATGGGAGGCCTTAGAACTGGGTGCATTTATTCCGTCTCCTTCACTAAAATTTACTAACCAGCTATATGGGGAGGAAGCGGTGGTCAATTAATCGGTTCCGCTTTTTTGTCAAGATAATAAGCTATTCAGCGGTGACTTCAGTTATCTTCCTGGTAAAAAAGGAGTACTTGCTGACACAACGGCACTTATTAGCAATTGGAAGGGAGTTTGCAGGAATCATGCAGTAAATAAATGATGGGTGGCTTAATAAACAACCTTTTACCGGGTTAGCCCATCAGCATCTTTTAGTAATTTGCTTAAAATTATCCCGATGAAGCGATTAAGTACAGGATTATTAGTCACCCTTGTTTCTCTTTCTGCATTCACCCAACAAAAAGGTGCTGACAATACTTTGTTGTGGAAGATCAGTGGCAATGGCCTGGAAAAACCTTCTTACTTGTTTGGTACAGTCCATATGATCTGTAAGGACGATGCATTTCTAAGTAACAACCTGGCAAAAGCTATTGAGGATGCAGACCGGGTTTATCTCGAGCTGGATATGGATAATTTATTTGAAATGATCGGTGCGATGCAGAAAATGAAGATGAATAATGATACGACGCTGGCAGATCTTTTAAGTCCGGCAGAATACAAGCTGGCAAAAGAATATTTTGAAGCTCATATTACCATGCTGCCATTTTCCGTACTGGAAACTTATAAACCGTTAGTAGCCTCCTCCCTCCTGATGGAAGCCAGTATGGTTTGCGATGAGCAGGTGGCCATGGAGCAACTGGTAATGGAAGAAGCAAAGAAAAAGGGGAAGCGGATCGAAGGCCTTGAAACAATGGCCTACCAGATGAGCATTTTTGACAGCATTCCCTACCAGTTACAGGCCCGGGAGTTATTAAAAAGTATTTCCGGCGGCGATGAAAAATCGGAAGGCGATAAAGAATTCAAAGAATTGATGAAAGCTTATAAAGAGCAGGACCTGGAAAAATTGGGTGATATGATCTCAAAAAGTGATGAAGGAATGATGCAATATGAAGATGTTTTGCTGGGTAACCGGAACCGGAACTGGGTAGCCAAATTAAAGAACTTATTACCTAATAAATCGCTCGTGATAGCCGTTGGTGCCGGTCATTTGCCCGGCGAGAAAGGCCTTATTAATTTACTCCGGAAAGAAGGATATAAAGTAACGCCGGTAGATAATAAACGGACTGACCTGAGAGAGATTTAGAATTAATACTTTTTTCTTACCTCCCAATAAAAAAAATATAACACGTTTTACAGACAAATGATTTTTTGTAACTTGTCCGGGCAATGAAAAAGATCAGTTGTCTGTTTACATTTTTCCTCGCTGTTTCAGCTCATGCGATTGCTGCCAACAACCCGGCCGACCCCCGGGCCAGTTTCGATTCCATCTGGGTGGACTATGGTGTAAAAGAAGAAGGGATACTCGGGATGAGAATTCATCTCCGTTTTTCTGCATTCAATATGAAAGAAATGGATGTCTATGTGGCGATCTATTTTGAATACAATGATGATATAGCCGGCTTTCTAAAAGATAAGAACAAGAAATTTCAAAGCTCAGAAGGGGATGTGGCTGTTTATAAAAGCATCAAACCCGCTTACGATCCCGCTGTGTATAAAGACCTGCAGTTGTTCATGCCCTATAGTGAACTGGACCTGGAACCCGGTATTTATGACCTGTCCATGGATGCCAAACTGATCTATAAACAGGGTGGAATCATTGACCGGCTTACCCACTACGATTTTGAATACAGCAAACCAGGTAGCCCGGCGGATGTAGAGTCTGGTGCGCAGGCCAGTGCCACTTTAAGCAAACTCTGGATCGACTATGATGTGACGGAAGGCGGCAAAAACGGCATGATGATCCATATAAACTTTACCGCCATCAACCTGAAGGATGTGGATTGTTATATGGCAGTCTATTTTGAAAAAAAGAACGGGGATAAGATCGATGGCATCAGCTCAACTTACCGGAGTAAATCGGGGCAATTAGCTGTGTATAAAACCATCAAACCAATTTATCCCGAAGCCATTTTCAACGATCTTAAATTATTTATGCCCTATAGCGAAATAAACCTGGGTAAGGGAAAATATGATCTGAAATTAAGTGCCAGTCTAATCCTGAAAAATGGAGATATGATCAAACACCTGAAATCACATGAGTTTTGGTTCGAACAGCCATAATGGTAATTAAATCAACAGATCAAACTAATATCCGGAAACCTTGTTAAAAGTTATATACATATATTCAAGAATGATAAAAGTATTGGTACGCTTTTTACTGGCAATTTTCCTGGCGAGTCCTTTTACCTCTTTTACTCCCCCTATCGATCAAAACCTGAAAGTAACGATCATCCGTCTTCATTCAAATGATGGGGTAGTGCTGGTCAGCCTTTTTAAGGACGGTAAGGGCTATCCGGATGATGCAACAAAAGCATTTGGCAAACAAAAAGCCTATATCGTTGAGAAGAGTGCCACCATCATTTTTAAAAGTGTGCCGCCGGGCAGCTATGCCATTGCCATACTCCATGATGAAAATAATAACCAGAAAATGGATAAAAATATGCTCGGAATCCCCAAGGAAGGGTATGGGTTTTCTAATAATGCTTCCGGTACTTTTGGCCCGCCATCCTATAAAAAAGCAAGTTTTATCCATGGCGCTGAAGCACAAACAAGCATACAGATAAAAACAAAATATTTCTAACTGCGGTCGGTATACGTTGGCGCATGTAAAGACTGGCATTACTTCAGTGATGCCTGTCTTTTATTTAAGGGATAGTTATCAGAACTGCTCCAGCATAGAAAACATAAAGTCACCTTCGATCTTTGCGTTTTCATCACTGTCGCTTCCATGAATAGCATTTTCGCCTACGGATGCAGCGTAGAGCTTACGGATCGTTCCTTCCTCCGCTTTAGCCGGATCAGTGGCCCCGATCAGTTTACGGAAATCTTCTACTGCATTGTCCTTTTCCAGTATCGCTGCAATGATGGGCCCTTCACACATAAAGTCAACCAATTCCTTGAAAAAAGACCGCTCTTTATGGATAACATAAAACTCGGCAGCTTTCTCCGGGGTCAGCTTTGTCATTTTAAGCGCTTTGATATTATAACCTTCCTGTAAAATACGGTCCAGGATTGCGCCGGCATGCCCATTTTTAAAAGCATCCGGTTTGACCATGGTAAATGTTCGATTGCTCATAGTTACGTTGTTTGTTTTTTCGGCCGCAAAGGTATGGGAAACCTGTCAGTCTAGAGTTCCCGTTCTCAAGTTAAATAAGCCGGAGCCGGAGTTATTGACTATTGCTCCTTTACTCTGGGCCGATTTACCTACTTTTGCACCCGTTTACCATGAAACCGATACAGGAAATATATCCCTTGCTAACCGTACCCCGGTCAATTGTCATTACGATGCACCAGAAGCCGGACGCAGATGCCATGGGCTCTACCCTGGCCTTAAAACATTTCCTGGCACAGTTCGGTCATACTGTCACCGTTATTTCGCCAACCAACTGGGCTGGCTGGGTGAATTGGCTGCCCGGCGTAAAAGAGGTGGTGGACTTTGAAAAAGACAAGCCAAAAGCAGAAGCTATTTTGGATAAAGCGGAATGGTTATTTTGTCTTGATTTTAATATTTTTCATCGCACCAAAACGATGACGGAAAAATTGAAACAACTCACTTGTACCAAAATATTGATCGATCATCACCAGGAACCCGATGTGGTCTCTTTTGATTACGGTGTCAGTGATACCTCGAAAAGTTCTACCTGTGAGATGGTTTATGACCTGATCACCGGATCCGGATATGCTGATAAGATCAATACCGAAATAGGGGAGTGTATTTATGCCGGGGTCATTGGGGATACCGGTTCTTTCCGTTTTGATTCCGCCCATGCCGGTGTACACCGCCTGACCGCTGACCTGAAAGCAAGGGGATTGAATCACGGACGGGTGCATGAAAACCTGTTTGATAATTTTCTGGAAAACCGGTTGCGTTTTACCGGGCATGTATTGCTGAACAGGATGGAAGTATTTTATGAATACAATACCGTACTGATCGCCATACCCAAAAGCGACCTGATGAAATACCATATCAAGACGGGCGATACAGAGGGTTTGGTAAATTACCCCCAATCCATTCAGGGTATTAAATTTGTAGCCCTCGTGATTGACCGGGACGAAGAAAGAAAATGGAGTTTTCGGAGCAAAGGAGAGTTTGACTGTAATACATTTGCCCGGAAATATTTTGAAGGCGGCGGACATTATAATGCATCCGGGGGAAGAAGCAGTGATTCACTGGAAAAAACGGTGGCGCATTTTAAACAGGCTATGAAAGAAAACGAAAAACTTTTACAATAAATAAAAATCAACGTATGAAGTCAATTAAGAATCTGTTTCTGTTTTCTTTTCTCAGTATTGCCCTCGGCGGAATGCTGGTGAGCTGTGGTACTAAATCCAGCTTCAAGAAAACTAAAGGTGGAATGCCTTACCAGTTGTTTAAAGGGAAAGATACCCAACAAATCAGGATGGGTGATGTGATCAAAATGGAATTCACCCAAAAAATAAAAGACAGTGTTTATTTTACTACTGTGGGAGGACTGCCACAATATCAGCAGATCTCTGATAAGGTTTCTCCATATGATATCTCCGAACTATGGACCAGCCTGAAATTGGGCGATAGCGTTATCACTACCCAACTGATCGACACTTTTATGAGCAGGAACCCACAAAATTTTCCTCCTCAGTTTAAAAAAGGTGATAAGATTATTACGTATGTAAAGATCCTGGCGGTATTCAGAAGTGATTCATTAGCACGTATCGATTACGAAAAAACTAATAAAGACTGGCTGGCGACTGAAATAAAAACGGTTGAAAAATACCTGGCTGACAAGAAAATCACTGCGCAGAAAACACCTTCAGGCGCATTTGTGGAAATACTGACTCCCGGCACAGGCAACCTGGTCGATTCAGGCAACTATGTTACTGTGAACTATACCGGCGTAAGCTGGTCAGGTAAAAAATTTGACAGCAATACGGATTCAAGTTTTCAGCACGTTGCTCCCTATCCGTTTGTAGCAGGTACCGGCGCCATGATTAAAGGTTTTGATGAAGGCGTTCAGTTTTTAAGACTGGGTGGTAAAGCAAAAGTGTATATACCTTCTATGCTGGCGTATGGTGGCAGCCCCACTTCTCCCTTAATTAAACCGTTTGAGAATTTAATATTTGACCTCGAAGTCATCAATATACAAGATAAAGAACCAGCTCAAGTACCTATAACACAGCAACCACCTGTAAAAGTTGATTTGCCTCAACCGCAGAAATAAGGATTTAATTAAATAATATTACAACTTAATACCCGTCTTGCTATCCTGAGCTTGTCGAAGGAATAGACGGGTATTTTTTGGTCCCGTTTTTAGTCCTGGATATAACTAACCTGCCGCACCCTTTGGAACCCTGCCGGTAGACATGAATCAATCGTTTTTTGCTGAGCCCCATTAATAACTGTGTAAACAGGTTATGGCTGAAAAGGTATGGAAGAATTAGGGAGTGAGTAAAAGCCAATATAAAAGGAGTTTTGCATCATGCAAAGCTCCTTTTATATTGGGGAATGGCGGTAAGCTACAAACAATTGTACCGCTTCAACGGCTTCCTTTACATCATGCACCCGTAAAATACTGGCACCATTGAGTAAACCGATCATGTGAATAGCTGTGGTTCCGTTCAGTGACGCTGCTGCGGTAATCCCAAGGGTCTTATAAATAGTTGATTTGCGGGAAATACCCAGCAACACCGGGTAGTTGAGCAGGTCAAATACAGCAAGCTGCCGGAGTAATTCAAAATTATGGGCAATGGTTTTACCAAAGCCAAAGCCCGGATCAACGATGATATCAGTAATACCGGCTTTCCGCAGCTCACTTATTTTATTAATAAAAAAATCAAGTACTTCCCGGGTTACATTCTCATACTGTGGTTGCACTTGCATCGTTCCGGGTGTACCCTGCATATGCATGAGCACATAAGGAACCTGTAAGACCGCAACGGTCCCGATCATTCCCGTATCCATACTACCGGCACTGATATCATTCACAATAACTGCTCCTGCGCCGACCGCTTCTTTTGCTACTGCAGCGTAATAAGTGTCAACAGATATAAATGCGTCAGGGAAATTTTTATGCAGGGCTTCCAAGGGGGCTATTACTCTTTTCAACTCTTCTTCAACTGATACTTGTTCACTACCGGGCCTTGTGCTTTGTCCCCCGATATCAAGAATAGCAGCTCCTTGTTGCAGCATTTGTTCAGCTTGCTGCAGTACAGCATCCACTCCTTCATACCGGCTGCCAGGATAAAAAGAATCGGGAGTTGTATTGATAATACCCATCACCAGGGGTTTATCCACAACCAATAGCCTTCCTTTGCAATTCAATGTAAACATTAGCCTTTGTTTGTTATTTTTGAAGCTAAAGATAGCCCGGAAGAAGGACTTCCGGTTACCATTAAACAATATGACAACAACCAACCAGCAATACGATTCCGTTATCCATTCCTGCAAGGAAATTTTTTTAAGCAAAGCCAAAGATTATGGCACGGCCTGGCGGGTTTTGCGCACCATTTCTATCGTTGACCAGATATTTATTAAGGCACAACGGATACGAACAATCCAGGAAAAAGGTGAACAAAAAGTGTCCGACGGGATAGCGGCCGAATTCAAAGGCATTATTAACTATGCTGTGATCGGATTGATACAACTGGAACTACCCGGAGAAGCCCCGGAAGAAATGCCCATTGCAGAAGTGTCTTCTTTATTTAATAAAAATGTGCACACGGCTAAATCCCTGATGCAGGATAAGAACCACGATTATGGTGAGGCCTGGCGCAGCATGAGCCAGGAAAGTTTTGTGGACCTCATCCTGATGAAGCTGCAGCGGATCCGCCAGATACTGAGCAACGATGGTAAGACCATCATGAGTGAAGGTATTGATGCCAATTATCTTGATATTATAAATTATGCAGTGTTTGCATTAATATTGATGTAAAAGGAAGCCGATCTGATTAAAATAAACATTCAATATTTGGAGGAATGCTTATTTTAATAATCCAAGGCTCCACCTGGTCGCTTAAAACAAAAAAAGATGAAATCAGCTGTTAACATCGCAAGGATTATTGTCGGCATCCTCTTCATTTTTTCTGGTTTGGTGAAAGCCAATGACCCGTTGGGATTAAGTTATAAGATGCAGGAATTTTTTGAACTGTGGGGGATGAGCCGGTTTAATTCCTGGACCTTACTGTTCTCAGTGCTGATGAACGCTTTTGAAATTATTGCTGGCTTTGCATTATTGCTGGGCTGGAGGATCAAATTGTTCAGCTGGCTCTTATTATTACTGATCGTCTTTTTTACTTTCCTCACTGGCTATGCTTACCTGTCAGGAAAATTCAGGAGCTGTGGTTGTTTTGGCGATTGCCTGCCGATCACACCTAAAACGTCTTTCTTAAAGGATTTATTATTACTCGTACTTATCGGGTTCCTTTTCTGGAAACAAAAACTCATCACCCCGCTATTTACCGGTAAAATAACAACGGCCACCATGCTGGGTATAACCGTTTTGAGTTTTGGTATGCAATGGTACTCTCTTACTTATTTGCCGTTTGTAGATTGCCTCCCTTATAAAAAAGGGAATAATATCAGTGAGAAAATGAAAATGCCGGCCAATGCCATACCAGACAGCACCGTGATCACTTTTGTGTATAATAAAGGCGGTCAACAGGTAGAATTCACGGCTACGAATTTCCCGGCTGACTTTAACAGTACTACTTATAAACTAATCAAACGCTACGATAGGGTAGTAAGAAAAGGGAAAAATAACCAGCCGCCGATAGCAGGTTTTAATTTATCTGGCGTTACGAATGCAGATTCTACCCAGGTGATATTGCAGCAGCCTTATGCGGTAGTCCTTTTCTGCGAAGATTTTTCTGTTCCGGTTTCGAAGTTTGAGAAAAGCTTTTCAGCTTTATATGCAGCGGCCAGAACAAAGAATATTCCTGTTTACCTTGTCACCACACAACCGGGTGAAGCAGCTGCCCAATTAACCGGTACTTCTTTCAGTACGATACAGGTATTGAAATGTGATAATACAGCTATACGCACAGCCGCCCGGACAAACCCCTGTGTATTTATTCTGAAGCAGGGCACGATCCAAGGCAAATGGAGCCGCCATCATTTTTCATCAGTGAATAATTTATTGAATGGAATTGAGAAACAATCACCGGCAATTAATAATCCTACCCTTACTGACACGGTAGTAACGCAACCAGCAGCAACCAGTAACTAGCAGTCATCAACTATGCTCAAATATATCACCAAAAAAATTCTCTATGGCCTGCTGGTGCTGGTAGGGGTGGTGGTATTGGTGTTCTTTTTATTCCAGGGCTTTGGTGACCCTTCAAGAATAGTAGCCGGTCAATCCAGTGATTCAACCACACAGGCAAATATTCGGCAAGAACTTTATCTGGTGAATGAGAAAGGAGAGAATATTCCGAAATTCAAACAGTTCCTGTATTATCTCAACGATGTTTCTCCCATTTGTTTTCACAGCAAAAAAGATATTGCCAATAAAAATCTGAAAGGAATCTTTATCGGTGGCAATATCAAATTCGGGTTGAAGATTCCTTATCTCCATAAATCATACCAAACCAAAAGACCGGTGTGGAATGTATTGATGCAGGCCTTACCCGGCACCTTAATGCTGGCCATCTCTGCTATGTTCATTGCAGTACTCATCGGTATTCCGCTGGGAGTGATGGCGGCTGTCAAACAAAATACCTGGCTGGATACTTCCGCGATCTTTTCGAGTATCATTGGCATATCGGCGCCATCATTCTTTATGGGCATCATCATGGTCTATGTGTTTGGGTTTGTGCTAAGCGACTGGACGGGGCTGCATATTGCCGGGAGTTGGTTTGCTATTGATGATGAAGGCCATCGACGACTAACCATGCAGAATTTAATTCTTCCTGCCATAACACTCGGCATTCGTCCATTAGCCATCATTACACAACTGACCCGCAGTGCCATGCTCGATGTGCTTGACCAGGATTATATCCGAACGGCTTATGCAAAGGGATTAAGTAAAAGACAAGTGATCTGGAAACATGGCTTGCGCAATGCGTTGAACCCAGTTATTACAGCTATCACCGGTTGGTTTGCCGAATTATTAGCAGGCGCCTTCTTTGTAGAATATATTTTTGGCTGGCAGGGTATTGGAAAAGTAACGGTGGATGCCTTGGAAAAATTAGATTACCCGGTAGTAATGGGGTCTGTGTTAGTAGCAGCAACTTTTTTTATTGTAATAAATATTCTGGCAGATATACTTTATGGCGTAGTTGACCCGAGGGTGAGGGTGGAGTAAATTCAACGCCATACCGGGCCTGACCCGAGGGGGAGAGTGAAGTAAATTCAACGTCATACCGGGCTTGACCCGAGGGTGATGTTTGTATAAATTCAACGTCATACCGGGCTTGACCCGGTATCTTTTTCAAATGTTTTGTATTAAGTAAAGATGCCGGGTCAGGCCCGGCATGACATCAATAAATAATCACTTCACCCACCACTTTCTGCCCCAACGCTTCATTTACCCGTTGTTTAATTTTTTCTTTTTGGTAAATGAGTTCGTTCTTTAGAGGGGCTACAGTAGTCGTTATGATTAATTTATCACCTATGATTTGCAGTTTGTCAGTATAACGTGCAATGGTCTTTCCCATAATATCTTCCCATACATCTTCGATCTGCAATGCCTGGATACCGCCTTTGATCCTGCTTCCCTCCAGGAATTTTTTCATTGCATCACCGATAGAATATTCGCCCATAATGCGAAGTTACAAGTTTAAGGTTTAACGTCTAAGGTTAGTGTGTTATAGTAAAAGCTTATATAGTATGGGAAAAGAATTGCTTTTAAGAACTTTAAACGTCAAACTATTAGAGCTGAATCATTTCAAAATCAACACCCAACTTCGAAAGATGGCTACGTAGCCTTTCTTCGTTTGTATCCGTAATAAACACCTGCCCTTCATTCTCCACACAAACGGTATGCAGCAAATTATTGATCCGGTCTTCGTCCAATTTTTCAAATACATCGTCCAGGAGCAGGAGAGGTGCAAATTTTTTCTCCTGTCTGAGCACTTCCATCTCTGCCAGCTTCAAGGCAAACAAGAGACTCTTCCGCTGGCCCTGCGAAGCAATATTTTTAAAGGGCTGACCACCTAACTGAATATCCAGGTCATCCCGGTGGATACCAGAAGTAGTGCGTTGCGCAAAACAATCTTTGGTCCGGTTGATCTTCAGTAGTGCTGTAAAGGAGGCCTGTAATAATTCACTTTCATAAATCAGGTTGACGGATTCTTCATTTTGAGAGATCTCATTATACAAATGTTTTACAACTGGTAAAAAAGAAACCAGAAATTCTTTTCGTTTTTCAAAAACATAATTACCCGGCTTCAATAGTTGTTCATCCAATACATCCAGCAGGGAATGGTCTTTATTGCCGGATTCGGCAAATGCTTTCAGCAATGAATTCCTTTGTTCCAATACTTTCTTATATACGATCAGCTGTTGCATGTACGCATTGTCCAGCTGGCAAAGCAAGGCATCCAAAAAAGTTCTTCTTTCCTTGCTGTCGCCTGTTATCAGTTCCGCATCATCCGGGGCAATCACTACACAGGGGTAACGGCCAATATGCTGCGAGAATTTTTCGTAGGAGTTTTCATTGATGGAAAACTCTTTCCGCCCCGTTTCCCGGAGAATACAAACGGCCTGCTCGGGCTTGTCCTGCACTTGAAAATGCCCTTCCAGCCGGAACCCCGCATTGCCATGTTGTACATTATTTCCATCCACCCGGGTAAAATAGCTTTTGGTAAAGCAGAGATAGTGAATGGCGTCCAGCAGATTGGTCTTGCCCACCCCATTTTTGCCACAAATACCGATGATCCGCTTCGAAAAATCGAAGGACCGGTTACTGTAATTCTTGAACTGGAGCAGAGATATGTGCTGAAGACGAAGCATTAAGTGCAAGATAAGTTCAAAGTTTTAAGTTCGAAGTTCTTCATGCTGAACTAATAACGGTAAATTTCAAGGAGTTAGGGGCTAAAAACTTAGAACT
>JAWXCO010000076.1:0-21061 GCA_034408705.1 Bacteroidota bacterium | reverse complement strand
CTCCTGGAAGGTTTAAAACCCTTCAGGAGTTCGTCCTTTTATTCAGGATAAGATTGTATTTTTGATGCAGTGGAGAAAGATTAGTGTTTTGAGTTCCGGGTTTGGGGTTGTGAGAAATGGTTGGTGGATTACAGTATTTTATTGATGTACGATGTCGTCTATTTCAGTTTATATTATACGTCTCAGGTTTTCGCAGTTGGTTGTTTTACAGCTGAGTAGCGGACAGAACCCTGAAGAGTGTACTTCGACAAGCTCACTATAGACTTGCAACGGAAACTCAATAGAATTACTGAAGCCTGGTTCATCATTTCCTCCTCATCCCGGTAGCTATCGGGAATTCGTTTTATCTTTTAATTATTATCTGATAATGAGTTGTACAAGTTGCAGTACCGCTAGTAGCGGTAAACCGGGTGGATGTAAGAGCAATGGCGGGTGCAGTACAGGGGGATGTAACCGTATGAATACCCATGACTGGCTTCGCAACCTGCCGATGAGTGATGTGGCCAGCGCCTGTAAAGTGATGGAAGTGAGCTTTAGCCAGGGAACCCGGAAAGATTTTTTCCGTAACCCGACCTTACAACCTTTTGAAAAAGGCGACCTGATAGCTGTGGAAGGAATAAGCGGTTTTGATGTGGGTGAGGTATCATTGACCGGCGAGATTGTGCGCCTGCAAATGAAGAAACGTAATGTGAAGGAAGATAATCCCGAAATGAAAAAAGCATTGCGGACAGCGACCGACCGTGATATTGATACCTGGAAACAAAATAAAGCCAGGGAGCCGGAAGCAGTGATCCGCAGCCGTGCTATTGCAAGGCAATTGAAATTAGACATGAAAATCAGTCAGGTGGAAATGCAGGCTGATGGAAGAAAAGCAACTTTCTTTTATATAGCTGATGGCCGGGTAGATTTTAGAGAATTGATTAAAGTATATGCTTCTGAATTTAAAGTAAAAGTGGAGATGCGCCAGATTGGTGCCAGGCAGGAAGCCGGCAAAGTGGGTGGTATTGGCAGTTGCGGAAGAGAACTTTGTTGCAGCACCTGGTTAACAGATTTTAAATCGGTGAATACGGCAGCAGCCCGTTATCAGAATCTTTCTATCAATCAAACAAAACTAAGCGGACAATGTGGCCGGTTAAAATGTTGTTTGAATTATGAGTTGGATACTTACTTAGATGCATTGCAACACTTTCCGGATAACTGTGATGTGATACAAGTGGCGAAAGGCAATGCCTTCCTGATCAAAAAAGATATTTTCAAGAACCTGATGTGGTATACATTACCCGACAGCAATAAACAATACCCGCTGAGTATTGAACGGGTGAGTAAAATAAAATCGCTCAACCAGCAGGGCATACGGCCTGATGAACTGGAGCCGGTAGAGATCGTATCGTCTAAAGAAGTAGAAAAAGAACCAGAGTTTGTAGAGCTGGTGGGCCAGATAAGTTTGAGCAGTCTTGATAAAGCGGCAGATAAAAAACGCCGCCAAAATCAACCCGGTAACCAGCAAAGAGGACAACGGCCACAACAGAGAAACCAACAGGGAGGTAACCAACAACAAGGTGGTGGGCAACAACGGAATCAAGGTGGCCAGCAACAAGGTGGCGGGCAGCAAAGAAGACAACAGGGTGGCCAACAAGGCGGCAACCAATCCGCAGGATCCGGTGGACAAAGAAACCAGGGTGGTCAGCAAGGGGGTAACCAATCCGCAGGATCCGGTGGACAGCGGCCGAATAACCCGAACAGGAATCAGCAACGACCTAATAATCCGAATAGAAATCAACGGAATCAACAAGGCGAAAACCAGCAGCGGCCAAATAATCCCGGGCAGGGGAATGAAAGCAAAGATTAGCTATTGTTTAAATTCATACTCATAAAAAATAATTTGTTTTTCTTCCTTCCCATTTTCGTCGTTTCTAGTTGAAGTTTTTTCTGAGACAAGACCAAAACTATTGTATTTAAAATGTTGAAATTGAGCCTGACGGCCTTTACCAATTATTTTTTCAATTAGACCGTGATTATTATATTCAACTACTGCTACTTCATTTGGCTTTTCATCTTTCTCATTATATAATATGCTTTTTAATTTGCTCCCCTCATATTCATAATGAAGTGTTTCAATACTAGAAAAAGTTTCTTCTAAACACTTATTAAACTTATTATATTTTGATAAAAGAATTGTTCCCGAACCATGGGCTACAACTTCTATTGAATAGGACCCATCTTTATTATATTTGTAAATGTGCAATTCGTCCAGCATTTTCCCAACAGTATATCTTTCAAGCCTTTGAACTTTGTCGTTCTTTTCCAGTATTGTTTTAAATGTGAACGACTGCTTCCCACAATAATATTGGACTGAGTCGTCTCCTTTGTATGTATAATATTTTTTTTCTTCAATTTTCTGGCTTGAATCAGGTGTCCAGTAGCTAGATGTAATTGCTTTGATTTTTTTTGAAATTATATCGCCTCTGTCGGGTTGGGCAAAAACATTGGATAAAAATAGGAGAGCAATTATTAAAAATGATGTTTTCATAATTACTAGGAGATCTATTTGCTAATAAAAATGGTAAAATATTATTATTCAACCCCCAATGCCTTGTATATCGCATCTTGGATCTTTCCTCTTATACCCATCTGCGATAATTTACCATTATCCCTGGTGGGATAAACCCGGTTGGATAAAAAGATATAAAGCAAATCATTTTTAGGATCGGCCCATACGCAGGTACCCGTAAAGCCAGTGTGACCAAAAGTTTCCGGTGAAGCCAGTGTAGATGGATAGGGATCTTTGCGGATATGGTTATCTTTTTCAGGTTTATCAAAACCCAGCCCACGGCGGCTTATTTTGCTATTATAAGAGGTAAAAAGCCTGATCGTTTCTGGTTTTAAATATTTCTCTCCATTAAGTTGTCCCCCATTCAACAACATCTGATAGAGCAGGGATAAGTCATACGCATTGGAAAACAGCCCTGCATGTCCTGCCACTCCACCCAACATAGAAGCTCCTTCGTCATGCACATCACCCCGGGTTGTCTGTTGCCGGAAATAGGTATCTGTTTCTGTAGGTACCAGGCATTCAGCTTGAAACCGGTTGCGGGGTTTGAATCCGGTGGAATACATTCCGATCTTATTATAAAAAGTCTTTTGTGTGTACTGATCGAGAGTTAACCCGGATAATTGTTCCACTATTTTGCCCAAAAATATAAAATCATTATCGCTGTACACATATTTATTTCTCGGCCCCAGCGGGCTTTTTAGTATCCTGTTGAACATGGTATCCTGCCAGTCGTTCCGCATAAAAATATTCTCGGCCACCCTTACACCATAACCTTTTTGGGGTTTGGTCGCATAGATGGCAGGATTAGGTGTACCTGAGGCCGGGTCCAGCGTTTCCTTATAGAAAACAATAAAAGGAGCAAGTCCAGCCTGGTGTAATAAAATATCTTTGATTAAAAGACCGGCCTTATTGGTCCCTTTGGTCCAGGGCAGGTAATCTCCCAGTGTTTTATTCAGGTCCACCTGTCCTTCTTCATATAATTTCATGATGGAAACAGTGGTAGCAGAGATCTTGGTAACTGAAGCCAGGTCGAAAATACTTTCCGGGCTCATCGCCGGAGAAGGACCGTATTCATAATTGCCAAATGCTTTGTGGTAAATAATATCGCCTTTGTAAGCCGCCAACACCACACAGCCCGGAAAGGCTTTTTTAGCAATACCATCCAGAGCAATAGAATCGATCGTTAGCAGTTTTTCTTTGATGGCCGCTCTTGATGGCTTGATCTCATCATAAACAATTCCATCGCCAAACTTAAACCTGCAAACTGACACTGGTAGTTTGCCCATGGAAACAATTTTTCCTTCCAGCAGGTCGGCTGCTGCGGTATGTGTTATGACATCGTCCTGGTAACAAGCCACCAATGTCCAGGCATCACAGAAATTTTTGGTAGCCAATACATTTCCGAATGTGAAGGTGATCGTTTTAATAAAATTCAAATCCTTATAGAGCTTAAGGGCAACGGGGCTTAAACCAAAATTTTCGGCAGGACGAAGTGAGTAATTATGAATACCGATAATAATTGCATCATATTTTCCATCTTTTTTTACTTCTTCTACTATCTCGTCCGCTTTTGATTGCCCGTCTTTATACGAGAGTAAAAAGGTTTTGGCATCAAGGTCTTTGTGAAGGCGCTTACCAAATTCACTTAATTCGGACGTTCCGATACCGATATAAGCGATCTTTTTTTGTTTGGATGTGAGGGGTATTTGTGCATAATCGGTCCGGGAAGCCGTCAACCCTGATTGTGCAAGCACTGTAATACTGTTTTGTGCCACTTCTTTCCTGATGGCATCGGTCTTCGCATTAATGTCTTCCAGTAAATTATTTATATCAACATACTGTGTTTGATTAAGACCCAGGTTGTATTTGGATAGCAGTACTTTTTTAACTTTCGCATTAATATCATCCCAGCTTAATCTTTTTTCGGCAATGGCTTTTTTTACAGCATCAATTGTTTCGGGTACACTGGCCGGTAGACAGAGCATATCATTACCTGCAATCAGGGCTTCTACGGCAATCGTACCACCGGGGAAAAATTTTGCCACGCCTTTCATTTCCAGGGCATCGGTAAACGTGAGCCCATTATACCCCATATCCTGCTTCAGCAGGTTGGTCACATTATTTTTTGAAATAGAAGTTGCCCTGTTCGCTGTTTTATCTATAGAAGGAATGTATAAATGGGCGATCATTACACTACCAATCCCTGCATCGAAGACTGCGCGGAAAGGAACCAGCTCCATGGAATCCAATTGTGCCCGGCTTTTATTGATAACAGGCAGGTCATAATGTGAATCCACATCCACATCACCATGACCAGGAAAATGTTTGGCACAGGCCATAATGCCGGCGTCCTGCATTCCCTTCATATAGGCCACTCCGAATCTTGACACTTTCTCTTTGTCCTCTCCAAAAGAACGATACCCGATCACCGGGTTGTTTGGGTTATTATTGATGTCCACCACTGGTGCATAATTGACGTGCACTCCTATACGTTTGCATTGCTCACCGATTGCTACCCCCATCCTGTATACCAGGTTCTCATCACTCAGTGAACCAAGGGTCAACTGGTAAGGAAATTTGGTCACACTATCCAGTCGCATCCCCAGGCCCCATTCGCCATCAATGGTGACCATCAGCGGTGTTTTGGCAATGCCCTGGTAAAAATTAGTGAGGTTTGCCTGACGTACTGGTCCGCCCTGGAAAAAACATAAGGCCCCAATATTGTATTTCTTAATGTCGTTGGTCACTTTAGTCACATGGTCTGCACCCAGGTTGGAATGAGCCCGTACCACCATTAACTGTGCTATTTTCTCATCGTCGCTAAGACTGTTGAATACACTATCGGTCCATTGCTGGGGTGTCAGCTTAGACTTATACTGCGAAGAGGAGGCCAAAGGAGCCAGCACGGCAAGGAATAAAATGGCTTTTAATAATTTCATAGTATGGCAAATTATTATATTTCAAAACAAGTCTTAAAATTAACCCTTTTGATGCAAAGCATTCGCCAATAGTTGCTTAAAAAGCATTTCGCTATTTTTGGCGGCTAAAGAAGATTTTGTGCCAGATAAG
Source organism: Bacteroidota bacterium (assembly GCA_034408705.1). Classification (GTDB taxonomy): domain Bacteria; phylum Bacteroidota; class Bacteroidia; order Chitinophagales; family Chitinophagaceae; genus JJ008. Next base: position 15,438 of record JAWXCO010000076.1, on the reverse strand, counting down.
ATTACCCTATTACCTGATAATATTGCCAACCAGATAGCGGCCGGAGAAGTGATCCAGCGGCCCGCCAGTGCCGTAAAGGAATTACTGGAAAATGCAGTGGACGCAGGTGCCACGGAAATAAAACTACTCATCAATGATGCCGGTAAATCGCTGTTACAGGTAATTGATAACGGCAGCGGTATGAGTGAAACGGATGCCCGGATGAGTTTTGAACGACACGCCACTTCCAAAATAAAGAATATTGAAGACCTTTTTCATATTCGTACCATGGGTTTCCGCGGTGAAGCACTGGCCTCTATTGCTGCTGTGGCGCAGGTAGAATTAAAAACAAAAAGAGATGAAGATGAAACGGGAGTTTATATTGAAGTAGAAAATAGTGCCGTCAAAAAACAGGAGCCTATTGCTGTACCGGTTGGTACTAGCATTGCCATGAAGAATTTATTTTTCAATGTGCCGGCCCGGAGAAATTTTTTGAAAAGCAATGCGGCTGAAATGCGGCATATCGTAGATGAGTTTACCCGGGTGGCCATGTCCTTCCCTGAAATCCTTTTTACGCTCACGGCCAATAACCAGCAGTTATTTCATTTGGAAACGGGAAGTCTGAAACAGCGCATTGTGCAGTTACTCGGTAATAATTATAATGCGAAGCTGGTAACGGTGAAAGAAGAAACGGATTATATGAATATCTATGGTTTTGTGGGCAAGCCCGAGACCGCCAAGAAAACAAGGGGTGACCAGTATTTTTTTGTAAACAACCGTTTTATTAAAAGCCCTTACCTGAACCATGCGGTTATGAATGCTTACCAGGAAATGATCCCCAAAGATAGTTTCCCGATGTATGTATTGTTCATTGACCTTGACCCGGCCGTGGTGGATGTGAATGTGCACCCCACCAAACAGGAAATAAAATTTGAGGACGAAAAGATCATTTATGCTTTTGTACAGGCGGGTATTAAACATGCTTTGGCACAATTCAGCGTAACACCTACGTTGGATTTTGACCTGGATGCCTCGATACAACAACTTTCTTCTATCCAGCAACCCTTTACTGAAGAAAGAAAGTCAGCCGCCGCATCCGGTTCGATTTATAAAGGTTTTACACAAAAGCACCAGGCGCATTTTATTGAAAAGAGTGACCGGAATGAGCTGAAACATTGGAAAGATTTCTATGAGAGTTCGGAACCAGGAGCCGGGAGTCAGGAGTCAACTCCGAATATCGGGAACTCACTCCCGACTCACGACTCAAGGCTGACAACTGACGTTGAACTTACTCAACTGCTTAACACATACATAACTGTTCCATCGGCAAATGGTTTTCTTCTTATTCACCAGCAGGCGGCACATGAAAGAGTGATCTATGAACAATTGAAAGCAGCCAGTAAGGATAAACCGGTGGCCACACAACGGAGTATGTTCCCGTCCACACTTGAATTAGCCCCCGCTGATACAGCAATCATGCAGGAGATCATCGCTGACCTGCAACAACTCGGCTACCTTATTGAACCTTTCGGTAACAATACATTTGTTATCCAGGGCTCGCCCGCAGATGTGGAAGCGGGTAATGAGAAACATATTATTGATGTTTTACTGGAACAGTATAAACATTTCAGCAACGATATTAAATTTTCGAAACGGGAAAAACTGGTCCGCTCCCTGGCCCGGCAACAAAGTATTAAAACAGGCACCCGCCTCACAGAAAGAGAAATGCGGCAACTGGTTAACGATCTTTTTGCCTATGAGCAATCCAATATTGGTCCGGATGGTAATCCTACTTATTTGGAATTTAAGCAGGAGCAATTGGAAAAAATGTTTGGAAAGTAGAAAGGCTTTTTTGTTTTGTCATGCCAAAGAGCGAAGCATCTCAAAGTTTTTGAATGAACGACCTGTGTATCGTCTGAAACTCCTCCTTCGTCGGAGTGATAAGAATCCGCTTAGTATCGGGCTCTTATTCCATCCAAAAATTTCTCTACCGCCCTTCTTACTTCCGTAGCAGAAGCCTGGTGATTATTAACAAGTGTAGAAAAAATAAATAACTTCCCTTTTTTGGTATATAAAAAACCACTGAAGGCAACAACACCGGAAAGAGTGCCTGTTTTACCATAGATATATCCACTGTCTGTTTTATAATAACTGCTGATGGTGCCTTCACCGCCGGTGGGCAGGATGACTTTGATACGTTCCATACCAAACTCATTTTTCATTTTGTTGAGTATGGAAATAAAATCCTGGGGAGTAAATAAATTATAGCGGCTGAGACCGGAACCATCTGCCCATCTTGGTTTTTGTGGCAGATCTTTAAAATCTGTTTTTAATAGGGTATCAATAATTTTTTCATCGTTCATGACTCCCAGCATTTCATTGCTGACCATTAACAGAGATTGTTCCGCAAAAAAATTATCGCTGTAATGCATCATGAGTTTAAGGAGGGAATCGGTTGGTTGGGAATGTAAAACTTTCCATGTTTTGATTTGAACATTCCGTTTGAAAAAGTCAGGGTAGAAAAAAGTATAGCTTGTTTTTGCACTATCTGATATTTTTCTATGTAGTGTTCCGAATTTTATTTTAAAATCATTATACAGAATTGATTGAAAAGTAAAAGTCCCCTCAGTAATAAATGGTATTGATTTATTTTCAAATTTTTGAAATGATTTTTTAACTAAAAATTTATTTTCCCTAAAGTCTCGGTCAATTTCAATTTTGGGTTCTTTTGATAACAATTCTTCATCCGTTAATGATATAATATATTTGTTTGTCAAGGAGTCGAATAAAAATGTCTGCGTTTTAAAAAGTTTAATCTGTTTGGAAATTGAAATATTATTATCCGTAATATTTCTGTCTTTCAGTTCATTAATTTTAATTTCAATAAGGTTTCCATAAATAGGCATACTACTTCGTTCAGCCATAAAAGAAGCGTTATAATCACTCCAAGACCAACCGCTGCCCCAATGGCTTTCTTCCCATATAGCATCTGCAAAACCAAGTTGATGATTGAGAGTGGATGCTTTTTTCAAAAAATCGAAAACAGGTTGATTTTTGAAATCGGGATGAAGGAACGTGGGGTCTCCAGTAGCTTGAAAAGCAGAAATGGTATCTATAGGTTTTACAAGCTCTGAAAATCCATACCTCAATCCCACCAAACTATCCCCCAAATATTTCATCGCTGCATAGCAGGTAGGTATTTTGACATTACTGGCAGGTACAAAATATTTATCACCCTGGTAGTTATATAAGTATTTATTCGCAGCTGGATCAAATATGCTGATACCTACATGGGCAGCTTGTAATGCTTTTGTATCCAGCACATCTGCTTTGGCAGATTGGGCAATTTGTTTTTCTACAGAACAAGCTTGGAGAAGGAATAATGAGCAACTACTAAACAGTAATTGCTTTAACAAAGTAGCTGTTCTTGTCATGCTTAATTATTTTAAAGAGAAATAAGTATCTCTTCCATTTGCTCTTTCAATGCGGGTAAATCATTTTGAATAGTTGCCCATACTTCTGCAGCATCTAATTAAAATATTCATGTATCAGCAGGTTACGAAATGCCTATATAGAACTCCAGGGTACATTGGGAAAAGCAGATTGGGTTGTTTGGGAAATTTTACTGCCGGCTTCACCAATAATTTCAAACTGCCGTATTACGGCTGATTGTAATAAATCACTTTTGATAAAGGAAGGCAAGAGTTCAGTTTCAACAAATGAGTGTATAAGACGGACAGCAGTAAGCACATCTTTTACTTTCAATATATCCCTGTTTGCTTCATGCGGCATATACCTGTTTAAGATCTTTTTGAATAAGGGCTAAAAATTCCGGAGTATTGCTATTTTGCGTAGCAAGGTCTATTTTTCTTTTAGAAATTTCTTCCAGGTCAGCAACATATTTCCCTAAAGCAAATAAACCAACAGGGTGAGAGGGGTGGATAATCAGGTCTATATCCGAAGAACCTCTATCATCACTACGGGCAAATGAAACAAACACAAAAACTTTACTTACAGGTTTATCTGCAAAATATTTTTGTATCTGTGCATACACTATGTTTTTATCCATTTCCATTCTTCAAATTTACTTATTTTTAATCGAGTTTTATCACTTTGCCTTCTTTCACACTCTCCAGCGCCGCTTCAATAATCCGCATATTCTTTATTCCATCCGAAGCAGGTACAGGGTTAGGCCCTTGCCCGGTCAGGGCTTTATATACATCATCATAATAGCCCATATAGTTTCCGGGTGATGAAGTTGTTTCTTTTCGAATAAATTCTCCATTTATTTCGGTGTGCAATATTCCATCAGGTGCAGAAGGCCCGGGGCACCAGCTTTCGAGGGAGGGTTTTGTTCCGGCCAGTAATTCCTGCTCCTGCATATCAGAGCGCTGCTGTAAGAATGAACCTTTCATGCCATGCAGTATATACGCATAAGCGGATTCACGGGCGATCACCGTAGCTTTTAACCGTACTCTCAGCCGGTCGTAATAAAATAACATTTCAAAATAATCGGGTACGGCCACATCATCTCTCATTTTAATCAGATCCGCAAACAAAGCATTTGGAAAACCAAATAACTGTATGGCCTGGTCAACCAGGTGGGGTGAGAGATCAAAAAGATTACCCGCTCCCGGCATATTACCTTCTTTATGCATTTTACCGCCAAAGGAAGGGCGGTAGCGATCATATCGGATCTCTGCCTCCCGTATTTCTCCAAGCCAAGCTTTTTCTATCACTTCTTTTACTGCCCGGTAATCACCATCATAGCGGCGGTTTTGGTACACACTCAGGAATAAGTTGTTCTTTTCACCCAGTGCTGTTAACTCCTCTGCTTCTTTCACGGTAATAGCAAACGGTTTTTCGATCACCATATTCTTACCCGCATTCAAGACCATTTTAGCCTGTTCAAAATGCAAATGCGTTGGCGTATTGACCACAATTAGTTGCAGGTCTTTATCCGCACAGAATTCTTCTACGGAACGATAAAGTTTGGCATTCGGGTATCTTTCCTTAGAATCGTGGTTATGTCTTTCTACAATGGCTGATAATTCAAAGCCCGGATGCGCCTGAAGAAAAGGTGCATGAAATAGTTTTCCGCTCATGCCGTAGGAGCAGATACCGGCTTTAATTATGGTGCCTTTACTAAACATTGTATATTGAATATTTTCAAAAACACCCTTCGCCAAGCTCAGTGTGACACTATCCCCTCTCCTGTGCCCTTAACCATCGCTCCGGTATCTCGTTACTACTGGCCAGTAAATAATCTTTATAGCTACAGGCAATGAATTTTTTATCGGGCAGCTGCATCCACCATCTACCGGTTTTTTTGCTTTGCAAAAAAGTGGTCTCCACTTCTGCAAATGTCATATAGTATTCATTGAAGGAATCTTTTTCATCGAGTTCCGCTTCGCGGCGGCTGCGACTACGGCCATCCAATACATACCAGAGCATATGACTGATCTGTTTGGCGGTCAGTTCATCTTTATCATGCTGCACATCATATCCATAGATACCGATGCTGTTAATGTTGGGACTCATCCCTGCATACTGCATCAACACACAGGCTTCTTCGCCGTTAAGTCCGTTGGGAGAAACTGTATTGGCCGGGGCATAGGTATTGGCGATGGCGGTAATATCAAAACTGAAAAGATTACTGTTCCGGATCACCGGTTCCATTTCATCAATATTTTCTTTTACACTGCCCACCCGGTAACAATCGAAACGGAGTTTATCCATTGTTTCCAGCATTCTAGGATGCACATAGTAACTCTGGAATGCAATATGGTTATAATGGCGGATAAAATTCGGTTCGCCGGTCAGCATTTCCATTAGGAAGTTTTCATGCCGGAAAGGAGACTCAAGGTTCAAATCGATCAGGGCATCCACACAACTGGCTTCAATTGGTTTTTTATTTTCGGCATAGGCCTGGTATTGAGAGAGCGTAAGGTCATGCGAGCCACCCAGAATGATCACTGTTTTACCATCTCCCATCAGTTCCTGTACCACGGTTTTTAAAGCTGCGTATGAATCAGTATATAAAGACCCGACCCTTATGTTACCGACATCAGCGATTTTAATATCCTGGTGCCAGTAATAAAGCGAATAAAAATGACGACGGATAATATCAGGTGCTTCGCTGTGACCATGGATCAATCCGCTACCCCGTTGTTCCCCGCAACCTACGATCACAATATGCGCTTCATCCAGGTCGGGAAATTCTTCGCTGTACACAGCAATGGTTTTTCCCAACTGGCCTTCTTTATACCCCTCATCATGATTGATCTCATGCAGGTTGACCGGAGCGAGAAAGTCGGAAATATTGAGGTGGTCTGACATACCTACAAAGCTAAGAGGTAAAAGAGAGAAAAAGAGAAAAGGGATTGGCGGCCCTATTATAGGGCATCCCTGCCCTGATTATTGAAAACCCTGTGAATGCCTTCCGTCATTAATGACACTTCAAAGTTTAGCAACATTCCATACCTGAGGTTTAATAATACCAGGTGTGTTCTCACCCGGTCGAATAAAACAGGTGGCAGGGGATTCAGCGCTTTCCAATTCTATGATCAGCATATCCTCAATTAATAAATCAAGTTTATAAGCCTTTTCGATATGCAATTCCTCGTAGTCAATGGGCAAATAAACTTGTCTGCAGGCCTTTAATCCTCTTTTTACAAGTTCATAGTATAATAATTCCTCGTACACCCTTTCAAAACAGCCGGGGCCAATTTTGGAATGAATTTTAATAGAAACATCAACGACTATTCCCGTTAATTCATTAATGTGCATATTCAAATCTTCTTATGTGTGCCATACATTAAAGCTGTATGCAGGTCTTTTTCTTTTGTTATTCCAGCTGCTTTCTACGGGAAGGATTATTCAAAATGACTCTTTTCCTCTTTCTCTCTTTTATCTCTTAGCATATCTATTTCCTTTTCGATAAAACTAATAACACCTGGTATGAATAGCCTGTGAAAAATAACGTTCTAAAGTGTTTTTTCCCCTTTATCCGCCATTTAGCCTCTTAGCTTATCTTTGCCCCCTTATGGAACAATTGCTGAATAAAATTAATGCGTACAAGAAAGAGGTGACAGACTTTGCTGCTCCTGATGCGAAAGCCGTGGAGGAATTTCGCATTAAATGGCTTGGCACCAAGGGGATCGTAAAAGACATTATGGGTGAAATGAAAAATGTGGCCCCTGATAAAAAAAAGGAATCCGGGCAACTGCTCAATGAATTCAAACTATTGGTGGAAGCCAAATATGAAGGGCTGAAGGGTGCCGCCTCCAACACAGAACAAAAGGGACCCGGTATTGACCTTTCACTTCCCGGCGATCCATTACCGCTTGGATCCCGTCACCCGGTCACTTTAATGAAGAATCGTATCGTTTCTATTTTTCAACGCCTGGGTTTTGCCGTAGCAGAAGGCCCGGAGATAGAAGATGACTGGCATAATTTCGGTGCCCTGAATCTACCGGCCCATCACCCGGCCCGGGATATGCAGGATACTTTTTATGTACAGCATCCCCCTGCAGGCGGGATTGATTGGGTATTACGCACCCATACCAGCAGTGTGCAGATAAGGGAAATGGAAAAAGGTAAGCTGCCGATTCGTATGCTGATGCCCGGCCGTGTGTATAGAAATGAAACCGTGAGTGCCCGGAGTCATTGCTTTTTTCACCAGGTAGAAGGATTGTATATTGATGAAAATGTTTCCTTTGCTGACCTGAAACAAACGCTATACTTTTTTGTAAAAGAAATGTATGGCAAGGATGTAAAGGTTCGCTTTCGTCCTTCTTATTTTCCCTTTACCGAACCCAGTGCCGAAATGGATGTGACCTGTTTTATCTGCGGGGGCAGCGGTTGCAATATTTGTAAAAAGACTGGTTGGGTAGAAATTCTTGGTTGCGGTATGGTACATCCAAATGTATTAACCAACTGCCATATTGATCCAAATAAATACACGGGGTTTGCCTTTGGTATGGGTATTGAAAGACCGGCGATGCTGAAGTATGGGGTGAATGATCTGCGGTTGTTCAGTGAAAATGATGTGCGGTTTTTGAAGCAGTTTACATCTGCGATTTAAGGGGGAGTGAGGTTTGGCAAGTGGCTAGTGGGGAATGGCAAGTGGCTAGTGGGGTTTCTTAATAAACGATCATACTATCTTATTTAATAAAATTAAAAAAGCAAGGCTGTCCGAAGACAACCTTGCTTTTTATAAAATATCATAACTCATCTGACTCAATAGTATTCTTTCACAATTCCCTACTAGCTATTCCCCACTCGCTATTCCCCACTAGCCATTCCCCACTAGCCGAACCCTACTAGCCATTCCCCTTTCACGCCTTCTTCGGATGGTATACTGCCAATATCAAAGCAGCTCCGATCATTAGCCAATACCCGATACCGAAAGCTTTTACCATAGACCCAATATCAAATCCTTCCGTAACCGGTCGTACAATAAAATAGGCTAGGACCAGCAAAGGCAATACAGCCCATATTACCCGGGCCGGAACATAATGACCGTTGTTCAATGCTCCGATGATCAATAACAGGCCCGATACGGGTATCAGTATCCATCCATATTTCAGCAAAATCGGTTCGATGCCGGAAACAGCGAATGAAGATTGTATAAAATCAAATGCGCTGTTTTTGCCATTTGCACCCAGTGGAAGGAAAAAGCCGGCGATCAATGCAGCGCCTAAAATAAGGGATAATACTTTTTTACTCATGTTAGTTGGTTTTTGAATGATTATAGATAAGGTTGTTGAACGAGATTGAAAAGCTAGCTCCTGGCAGCTTTTCAATCAAACTAAAAAATATTCATCGTGGTTTGGGGTTATAGAATGCCAGTATCAGCGAAGCAACGATAGCGATCCATAAACCAGCTCCATAGCCTTTCCCGATATATTTAAAAACATATTCCAGTTTTGCCCCGTTAATGATTGGGCCCAGGATAAGGAAATATAATATAGCGAGCAAGGGAAGCCAGGTCAGTAAAGACCGGGGAACAACATAATTATTATTCAACTCGCCCAGCAATAATAAAAGTCCGCATAGCGGGAATACCAGGAAAAGATATTTTTGCCAGTCGCCTACTTTGGCTGTTACAATATCAAGTCCACTGGCCCCTTTGCCACCGTAACTTAAAATAGGCAGGAAGAAACTGGCGATCAATGCGACCGCTAAAACGATCGTTAACGTTTTTCTGTCCATGTTGGTTGGTTTTAATTGGTAAACAAGTATTGATTGGTAACTACATTAGTTTTTTGAAGCCGCCATTCGCCTGTAACAGAAAAAAGCAGCTGCCAGGAATGCGACTACTGCAATATAAAACCAGGGGGTGAAGTCAACTGTGATCTTCATACTGCTGGTCAGGTCGCTCATTTTATCACCAATTTTATCAATCGTATTCCCCACATCATTATCCGGTGTTTTATCTTTCAAATTAGGGGCACTGATTTTAGCATCTTTTTTAATATCAATCATACCCATTATCATTCCCCCTGCACTTAAAATTCCAGACAACATGGCTATTGCAATAAAGGCTTTTACATTCGTAAATGACAAGATTAAACCAACGCCACCAACTATTAAAGCAATAAGCATATAGAGGCTCCTCTTGCTTTTGTCGGTTACTTTTGCAGTGTTATCTACAGTAGTTTCTTTTGCCTTATCGAGTAAGGAATTACTTTTGCCATCCGTATCTACTTTATAACCAGTTGCCAGTTCAACCCCACTGAATTTTTTCAAAGAGGAACCATTACATTTAATATCAACGAATGGCATTAAGAACAACAGGATGGCTACAATAAAAGCAGCCGCAGAAGGGATTTTGGAGCCCAATACACCCGGCGAGGGCGGAGGCTGCACATACACGGTTGTTGAAGCGGGTTGGTTGATATCCATATCAAATTTTTGTTTAAGATAAGAAAATTAAAAAAAACGGGCTATTATTTACCGATGATGAACCTGGCGCCTGCTTCTGTAGTAAAGTATTCAAAATCATGCAGCCCCTGCTGCAGCCTGAAAATGTAGGTTTTCCTGTTCTTTCTTTTTTCCAGATTGAACCGCACAAGAGTTGGCCGGTCTCCATTATTTTTATAGCCGGAATAACCAGCAGCATAAGCCTGCAGCCGTAATCCTTTGTGATTCCATTCAAGTCCCGTCCCAAATAAAAAAGCATCATCCTGCCTGAAATTGTCCACATTGGTCTGCCAAACAAAAAAGCCCGCCATACCCAGCCATTTCCATCCGGTGTTTTTAAACGGCAAACCGCAACCCAGGTCGATCCAGTAACCCGGCACATCAGCATACCGGGCAGATCCTAGATGTCTGCCGGAGGGCATCCTGAATCCCAGCCGCATTGCCAATTGTATCTTATCCCTCTTCTTTTGAAATAAATGAAACGTAGTACTGGCCACTACATCGCCCACGGTATGGTCGTCCTTGTAATTCAGGTAATACACTCTTCGCTCTGTCTTAGTTTCATGCGACATTTTAAAGATCTCGTACGGCACAAACTGCAGGTCAATGGCGATCGTATTATTCTTCGTAGTATAGTTGCCGTAGAGCATCAGGTTTTGTGTTTTATCACCCTTTGAAAAATGGGCGTTGGCGGTTAACCCGATAGAAGATAAACTGTCAATGCTTCCGTTATTAATTAACGGTACACTCAGTGCATTTGGTCCAAGGTATTTCGGGCTTGTAATAATATATTTCCCCCAATGGGTGGTGCCATCCCAGTTTACATTATCCCGCCACCATTCAAAACTTTGAGAGGTTGAAAACAGGGGTAATAACAATACAATCAGTAATAATTGCTTTCGTTTGATCACGGGCATAATTTTAAAGATACAAATAGCGGGGAATTGGTATCAGGAATTTATATTTTTCAGAAGAAAAAACTTTTCCCTGCCAGCTACTTCACAGAATGGCAAGGTTACCGATTACTGAAACAGGTAATGTATCTTTATCCTTTTAAACCAAGACGTATGTTGATCAATTCCATTTGCGTTTGCGGAGCAGGTACAATGGGCAGCGGTATTGCACAGGCAACCGCACAGGCAGGTTTTCATACCCTGGTCTATGAACTAAACCCGGCCATTATCGAAAAAGCAAAAGCTGAAATAGAAAAGAATTTACAATCACTGGTAGAAAAGGGAAAGATGAATGCGGAGGGAAAAGAAAAGGTTTTACAACAGATCCATTTTACCGATGAACTACAAACCTGCCTGGCCGATGTGTTTATTGAAGCCATTATAGAGAAAACGGAGATAAAAATAGCTTTGTTAAACCAACTGGCTGAGTTAAACCACAGCGAATCCATCTTTGCCACAAACACTTCTTCTTTGTCTGTTTCAAAAATTGCGGCCGGCGTTATGTGCCCACAACGGGTGATCGGGATGCATTTTTTTAATCCTGCCACGATCATGAAGCTGGTAGAAGTGGTCAATACGGTATATACCAACACCCAAACCACCGCTACCATTATTGAATTGGCCCGGCAAATGGGCAAAGTGCCGGTGCTCTGTAAAGACTCGCCTGGTTTTATCGTTAACCGGGTAGCAAGACCCTACTATATTGAAACGCTACGACTGGTCGAAGAGGGAATTACTGATTTTGCAAAGGCCGATCAATTACTGGAAGCCACGGGTTTTCGAATGGGGCCTTTTAAACTGATGGACCTGATCGGCAATGATATTAATTATGCGGTAAGCTGCTCAGTTTATGAGCAACTGAACAATACTGAAAGACTAAAACCTTCCCCTATTCAACAAGAAAAAGTAGCAACGGGGCAATTAGGAAAGAAAACCGGTCAGGGATATTATACCTATTAAATATTCAATCAACAATAAATGGTACTCGTTACAGGCGGCACAGGTTTTCTCGGTTCTTACATCATTCAATTATTGGTGGAAAAAGGATATACCGTCAGGGCCATTCGCCGGAGTAGCAAATTGCCATTTTGGATAGCAAAAGAAGTTTTTACCCACAGTTCGGCAGGCTCAGTAGAATGGGTGGATGGCGATGTATTGGATGTGGTGGCCCTTGAAGAGGCAATGGAAGGAGTTGATACTGTCATTCATTCGGCCGCTATCGTTTCTTTTGTTAAAAAAGACAGGAAAGAAATGTACCAGGTGAATGTGGAAGGAACAGCCAATGTGGTGAACATGGCGCTGGAGAAAAAAGTACGTCGCTTTATTTATATCAGCTCTGTAGCAGCGCTCGGAAGAACGGCCAACGGTGGCCAGGTGAATGAAGAAAAGAAATGGGAGGAGAGTAAGGTCAATACGCATTATGCTAAAAGTAAATTTAAAGCAGAACTACAGGTGTGGCGGGGGATCAGTGAGGGATTGGAAGCAGTTATTTTGAATCCAAGTACGATCCTGGGTTATGGTGACTGGCATAGCAGTAGTTGCGCTATTTTCAAAAATGTATACGAAGAGTTTAAATGGTTTAGCCCGGGTATCAATGGATTTGTGGATGTGGAAGACGTAGCAAAAGCGGTTGTCATGATGATGGAAAGCAATATCAGTGAAGAACGGTTTATTGTCAATGGCGATACCTGGCCTTTTAAAAAATTACAGGATACGATCGCTGATGGATTTGGTAAAAAGCGTCCGCATAAAGCTACTACTCCCTTCCTCATGGCATTGGCCTGGCGAATAGAAAAGTTAAAATCCTTATTCACAGGAAAAAGGCCCTTACTGACAAAAGAAAGCGCAAAGGTGGCGCAAAGTCAGACCTGGTTTGAGAATGAAAAAATACGGACCGCCTTGCCGGGCTTTTCCTTTACCCCATTGGAAGAAGTCATCAAAAAAGCCTGTGAAAAATACAAATCACAGCAGGGATAACACAGTCATAGCCGGTTAAAATCAACAAAGGCAAAGTATTTGCTTATACTGGTGTCGTGCAACCGTAATGGCATTGATAGTATCTTTAACGGGTAATCTTGATCTATGCAAAAAATTTGTTTTTTCTTTTTGCCCCTGTTTTTAGGGCTTTCCTTTATTGGTTATACTCAATTTGTAGTGACAGGTTCCGTACTGGACTCTTCTACCCGGGAACCACTTACACCCGCTTCAGTATTTTGCCAGAATACAACCCTTGGTACGGTGACCAATAAACAGGGTGAGTTTTCTATTTCATTAAAATCAGGCGGCTACGACCTCATATTCAGTTATACAGGCTACCAGACACAGACCATCCGGGTGACTGAGAACAGCAAGCTGGAAATATTAATGATCAAGGAAGACAAGAGCCTGGGTGAAGTAATACTGAAGAATACCTATGAAGTAGCAGATGGCTGGGAAAAATATGGCGATTTCTTTACCAAATATTTTATTGGTGCCACCCCTAATGCTGCACAATGTGTGCTGACCAACCCGGAGGTATTGAAATTCTTTTTTTATAAAAGAAGTAACCGGTTAAAAGTGATGGCTACCGATGCCCTGCAGATCACCAACAAGGCATTGGGCTATAACCTGCGTTATCAGCTTGATTCGTTTGTTTATTTCTATACGACCAATATTAATTCGTACCGGGGTTATTGCCTCTACACGGAAATGGAAGGAGATGACAGCCTCAAAAAAGTATGGGCGGGCAATCGGGTAAAAACCTATGAAGGCTCCAAACTTCATTTTATGCGTAGCTATTACGACAGTACATTATTAGAAGATGGATGGATTGTAGATATGCTGGATGAGAAGAATGACAAAAAATTTATTAAAGTAAAAGATGTGTATGACAGCCTGTATTACGGAGCTCTGGACAGTACCCTGCAAATAGAAATTTATTACCCGAGAAAGATTAGTGTGACCTACACTAAAAAAGGGCCTGAGCCAGACTACCTGAAAAAAATGGGGCTGCCTAAGTCGGTTCCCTATCCTATCTCTTATATTGATATCAAAGAAACGATTGCCATTACAGAGAATGGCTATTACTACGATCAGAAGGATTGGGTAAACCAGGGTTATTGGAGCTGGAAGAATGTAGCGGACCTTTTACCGTATGATTATGTACCGGATTGATTCTTGTTATTTGGCTAACTGGTTTATTTGTTTATTGGGATATCCTGAATTTTACACGCAAACAAATTAACGAATTAACTATATACCCTTCATCACTTTTTCCCACAACAACGGTATCCTTTTGATCCAAACAAACTCTTTCATTTTTTCCCGGGCATCTTCAACCGGTGAGCCGAAATAAACTTTACCACCCGCAATTGAATCTTTTACCCCGCTTTGCGCATACACGATCGCATCTTTTCCTATTGTCAGGGTCTTGCTCACTCCCACCTGTCCCCATAGAATGACATTATCTTCAATCGTAGTGGCGCCTGCAATACCAACCTGCCCTGCAAAGAGACAGTTCTTACCAACTATTGTATCATGGCCAATATGTACCAGGTTGTCCATCTTGGTACCGGCGCCAATGATGGTATCATGGCTTACCCCCCGGTCAATCGAGCAGTTGGCCCCTATTTCCACGCCGTTTTCGATCAGCACCCGGCCACAGCTCGTCATTTTCTTGTAATGGATATCCCGGTTCGTCTTCTTATTATAATAAAAGGCATCACTGCCGATCACGGTTCCTGCCTGGATAATGACATCATCCCCGACCTGACAATGATCCAGGATCACAACATTTGGGTGAATGATGCAGTTCTTTCCAATGCTTACCCGGTTTCCGATATAGGCACCTGGCATGATGACGGTTCCTTCACCAATAGCTGCTGTATCACTGATAGTTTTTAGCGAGGGTTTAAAGGGGCGATAAAAATTGACAATCTTTAAATAAGCTTCAAAAGGATCATCGACAACCAGTAATGCCTTGCCTTCCGGGCAATCTGTTTTTTTATTGATAATAATAAAACTGGCTGCAGAGTGAATACACTTGTCGTAATATTTGGGATGATCTACAAACACCAGGTCTCCTTCTTCTACTTTATGTATCTCATTGATGCCGGTAGCGCTTCCATTTATATTGCCGGTTATTTCGGCACCAATCAACTGTGCGATGGTGTTGATGGGAACAGGAGTATCAAACTTCATACAATAAATTTTGATTGAGGTACCAACATTTCGTTGAAAATAAAACGAAGGTGGTACAAAGGTAACAACCTTGTTAATGGCATATTATAGTTAAAAAACGGGTTTTATCTGTTTAATGGCCTTTTATGGACTTTCTTGCGAAAATTATTTTGGGGCTAAAAATCATTGCTTAACGATCCTAATTTAAGTGTACACGGTTGTTAAAAAAAATGATAGAATAAATTAAGTGCTTTGATTATCAAAATTTAAAATCAATGAAACCCTTTGTTGTCGGGTGTTTCAGAATGATAAATTATTTATGTTTTAGATAAATTTTATTATAAAAAAAATGAAAAGGGTCGCTTGATCACAAAATGAATAGCATTCAACCCGTGGCTTATCCACAGCGATGTTTAAAATG
>JAWXCO010000075.1:0-50883 GCA_034408705.1 Bacteroidota bacterium | reverse complement strand
CTCACGCACCAACTCCAACGATGTTTTACAATAATAAACCGTCATCCATCGGCATGAGGCTGTATGTAATCAATTCGAAGATGATACAAATGCTCATCTGTGTAACAAAAGCTGAGAGGCTGCCGGATGGAAGCGGAAAGCCCGGAGCCGGGCGAGGACTTGCAGCGTACAGCCGGAACAAGTGCTTAGCAAATAGCCGGACGCTGAGAGGCCCAAAAACAGGCTTTACATCATTCCATGCAAACATACCGGCACACCCGGCGTTAAATCTTTGATTTGAAAAATAAAGCAACCCGTTCCGCCCAGCGGGCATATTCCTTACCGGAAGGATGCAAGCCATCTGAAGCCAGCAAGCTATTGTCAGTAGCGGCTTCCCGGGTCCACGGGGTAATATCTATATAATGTACATTATTCTCCTGGGCGATCTGGCGGTTGGCAGCGTTAAAGGCATCTATTTCTCTTGCGATCTGTGCCCGGTCCCTGCCACTGGCAAAAGGAGTAACGCCCCAATCAGGAATGGACAATACCACGACCCTGTCTGGCCGGTTACCGGCAAACTGAATGGCTTTGGTAAGCAGGTTCTCGAACTCGGGTTTGTAACTATCAACCGAACGGCCACGATACTGGTTATTGACACCTATTAATAAGGAGACAAAATCATAGGTTTCGAGTAGCTGGTCAGTGCTTTTCGCAGCAATAATGGCCCGGTCCAGTTCGTCTGTGGTCCAACCGGTTTTGGCAACGATCCTGGGTGATTGAAACCCGGGTGCACTGCTCTTGATCAGGGTATTGACCTGGTTAGGAAAATTATCCGCTGGTGCCACCATTTCCCCGATCGTATACGAATCGCCCAGGGCGAGATAAGTATATTTTTTCGTGACAACCGGGTTTTGGTTATTGGAAAGCATATTCATTTCCTTTTTTGAGCAGGAACTGATGCAAGTAATGAAAAATAACAGTGTGAATAGCGCTTTCATAAAAAATCAACAATTGATTTGAATACTTTGTTGTCACGGTAGATCCGGCGGTGCCCTAAACCCTTAGTAATTACGAACCGGACCGATGGATAGTTTTCCTCCTTTACTTTTAAAACATCACTGAGCGGGGTCACTTCATCATCTTCATCCTGGAACCAAAGTACGTTGGCCCGGATATGCTTCAGGGCCCTCCGGATAGAGTACCATTCGGAACTTACCCCACCGGCTTTAAGGATTATTCTTTCAAATTCCGGCCGCAAAACCGGATCTAATTGCAAAAAACTAAAGAAGGAGTTTACTGCAGTTTTTGTCTCTGCTGCCGGAGCAATCAATACCACGCGGTAATCGCTGGTATGGCTGATCTCTTCCAGGGCAAGGCTGACTGCCAGTCCGCCGAATGAATGCGCCATATAGGATTTAACAGGGCCATATTTTTTATGTATCTCCTGTATCATTTTTTTATACTGGGGTGCCGTGATTTTTTTACCCCCGCTTCTTCCATGAGCGGGAGCATCGAAAGCCAGTACCTCATATCCTTTTTTAATGAAAGGCTTTATATAGCGGTCAAAATTGGTAACGGAAGATTCATAGCCATGGATGATCAGTAGTTTTCTTTCTGCCGGGTGATTCCACCGCCACCCCTGCAGGAGGTTGCCGTCCAGCTTTAACTGTAACTTTTCGGCCTGCTCAAATATTTTGGGCAAGGGCTTTTTATTTCGCCGCTGGGGAGTACAAAACAGCTCAAATGCCTTTTCTGCTGCTTTCTTTTTGGAGATGGCAGTCAGAAGCTTGAATTTTGTCCGGATATAATGAATTGCTAAACGTTGTGATAACTTCATGTAACACAAAAATAGGTCGTAGTTTACACTTTAGTGAGTTATATGGATCCCTTTAGGGAGTCAGACTATTAAACAATAAAGTAAATCGCAGGGGTATGGATATCGTCATCATTGGTTCAGGTAATGTAGCAGCAGTGCTGGGAAGAAAATTCAAAGCGGCCGGGCATACGATTGTCCAGATCTTCAGCCGTAATGCACCCGCAGCTACCGACCTGGCCTACGAGTGGGACACCGAATCCACCAATTATAAGATACTCGTCAATAAACAAGCTGATGTATACATTATTGCTGTGTCAGATGATGCTATTGAGGAAGTGATAGATGAACTGCGTTTACCGGGAAAAGTAGTTGCCCATACAGCTGCAGCGGTTCCAAAAGAAGTGCTGAAAAAAGTAACAGAACATTACGGTGTTTTTTACCCTTTACAGAGTTTACGAAAAGAGATGACCAGTTTACCGGATATTCCTTTATTTGTCGACGGTATTGATGCAAAAACAAAATCCGTATTGCAGCAACTGGCCGAATCTATCTCAGGTGGAAAGGTGGCGGAAGCCGGTGATGATGCAAGGTTGAAAGTACATGTGGCAGCGGTAGTGGTCAGCAATTTTGTGAACCATCTTTATTACCTGACCGAAGATTATTGCCGCAAAGAAGGACTCGACTTCAAACAATTATTACCATTGATAGAAGAAACAGCTTCCCGACTGTCAGCTACTTCGCCCGGGCAGGCACAGACAGGCCCGGCCATCCGTCACGACAGTGAAACGATACACAAGCACCTGGAATTATTAAAAGCGCACCCGCAGCTGAAGAATATCTATGTGCTATTGACAGAAAGTATACAGCAGGTTGAATAAATAACCCGGATCAACCGGTATAGCTGAATGGTTAATAAAAATAGCCTGCCTCGTATTTGTGAGTTTTCCCAAACAAGTAAATTGATTCCTTGTTTTACCATTATTTTTGCAACCTGCCAATGCATAAAGCTTCGGTGGAAGCCTGAACAGAAAATAACAAGATGTACAGTATTAAATTCAATTTTGAGCAGAAAGGACTTGAGCCCATCACTTTTAAGAATGTTGAACCCGGACAGTCATTACTGGAACTAGCCTTAAAAAATGATATTGACCTTCATCATAACTGTGGCGGCGTTTGTGCCTGCAGCACCTGTCATTTATACGTGGATAAAGGAGCAGATTTTATTGACGAACTAACTGATAAAGAGGAAGATTTTATTGACCGGGCCGTAAGCCCCCGGTTGAGTTCACGGCTGGGATGCCAATGCCTGCTGAATGAAGGTGATGGAATAGTGGAAGTAACCCTGCCTGACCAGACACAATTTTTGGGAGAATAATTTTCAAATCAAAAGATTTTCAAATCTCCATAACAATATGAGTCATTTTGAACCACCGATCAACTGGGCCGATCATGAAGACATAGCCCAAAAATTATATGAACGTTTCGGCGATGAATTTAACGAAGGCAAGATCTATCGTATACGTTTTACCGACCTGCTGGAATGGATCCTGCAAATCCCGGGTTTCGAAGGAACCAGGGAACAAAGTACAGAAGGCCACCTGGAAATGATTCAAAGCGGCTGGGTTTACGAGTGGAGAGACAATCAGAAATAGGAGCTTTATTACAAACGGAGAAACTGCACCAGTAAAACGACCTGTAAGACTATTCGTCAATTTCAAATCGAATAATTTTCAACTCTTCAAATTGGGCTATGAACATTCTCGAACTCTTTAAAAAAATCACTGTTTTCATCTTCGACGTAGATGGTGTGCTGACCGATGGTACTGTGCTGGTCCTTGATAATGGGTTGCAGGCAAGACGGATGAATATTAAAGATGGGTTTGCCTTGCAGATGGCGATTCAAAACGGCTACAAAGTATTGATCGTTTCGGGAGGTAATTCACCACAGGTAGCCAACCGCCTGGAAAAACTGGGTGTGCATGATGTACATATGTCGGTAGGGGATAAGAAAACATTTATCACTAACTACATGCTCGAAAATAAATTATCAAAAGAACAATTACTCTATATGGCAGACGATTTGCCAGATCTGCCCGTGATGTCAGTGGTGGGTTTACCCTGTTGTCCGGCCGATGCAGTCAATGAAGTAAAAGAAGCCGTTCAATATATTTCACCGTTAAAAGGTGGTGATGCCTGTGTACGGGATGTGATCGAAAAAGTGCTAAAGTTGAATGATCATTGGCAGTACAAGGAAAATGTGGCATCAAGGTAAGTACGAAGTAAGAAGTTCAAAGATTTTAAGCTATCAACGTTTACTTTTTTATTTTGAGTTTGGCTTTTCGTAGTTCCTACTTCCAATTTCGTACTTGTATTGTATCTTTCCTAAAATTTATTCATGAGATTGATTACAGCCTTTTTGAAGCTGGTCCGATGGCCCAATCTCTTCTTTATGGCACTGACCCAGGTGCTTTTCCAGTTCTGCATCTATCACAGCCTTTACAAAGACAACGTTCCACCCAACGATACTTTCCGTTTTGTTTTGTTAGTATTGGCCTCTCTTTTTATTGCTGCCGCGGGTTATATCATCAACGATTATTTTGATATTAATATTGATGAGGTAAACAAGCCCCATAAAATGGTCGTTGATAAAGTCATCAGCCGCCGCTGGGCTATTGCCTGGCATTTTATGCTGAGCGGTGCTGGTATCATGCTGACCGCACTGGCCGTGCCTTTTGCGCAAAAATGGTACCTGATACTGGCCAATATAATCTGTGTGGCAATGCTGTGGCTTTATTCCACCAATTTTAAGAAAAGTCTGCTGACCGGTAATATTGTTATTTCGGTATTAACAGCCTGGACGATCCTTATCATCTTCTTTTCCAAATTTGGTTTGGCCGATGCGTTCGGAGCAGGGGATACGGGTAATTATAAATTTTTTCGGCTGGCGATCCTGTATGCCGGATTCGCTTTTATCATCTCCATTGTCCGGGAAGCTATAAAGGATATGGAGGACATGCATGGCGATGCTAAATATGGTTGCCGTACCATGCCGATCGTTTGGGGTATCAATGCTACTAAAGTATACGTGGCGGTCTGGCTGATCGTTTTGATTGCAGTCCTCGTCATCCTGCAGGTATATGTGTTGCAGTTCAAATGGTGGTTACCGGTGGCTTACAGTATCCCCGCTATCATATTCCCGTTGATCATACTGTTGGTTAAATTACGAAAAGCTCTTTCGCCAAAAGATTTTCATTCCCTCAGCAGCCTGACCAAACTGGTGATGCTGACAGGTATTTTATCCATGGTATTTTTCTATTTTTATTTGTAATGTATTGCTGGCTTCTCCAAATAAAGCCTTTATTAAATTGGCCGGATAGCAGCTCAAAAACAACAACCATAAACCAAAAACAATAAACGTTGAACAACATTATCCTTGCTTCACAATCTCCCCGCCGCAAACAATTACTGGAATGGGCTGAAGTACCTTTTGAAATAGTGATAAAAGAAACTGATGAAAGATTCCCTCCCGGTTTAGAACCTGAAGAAGTGGCAGTGTATATTGCCCGGAACAAAGCCATCGCGGTGCAGCAGGAAAGAAGTGATGAAGAAGTGATCCTGGCTGCAGATACGATCGTGGTGCTGGGTGATAATATCATTGGCAAGCCGGTACACCGGGAAGATGCCGTAAGTATTCTGCTGGCCTTGTCCGGTTCCACACACAAAGTAATAACCGGTGTCGTAATAAGAAAAGGTGCTACAGAAATCGCCTTTGCTGATGTCACCTCCGTGGAGTTTCATAACATCAGTGTTTCCGAAATAGAATTCTACGTTGACAAGTATAAGCCTTACGATAAAGCCGGTGCCTATGCCATACAGGAATGGATTGGTGTGGTAGGTATCAAATCCATTAACGGCGATTTTTATAATGTTATGGGTTTACCGGTAAGCCGCGTGGTTCGTGAATTACACAAAATAATAGGGTAAAAAAACAGCGCTTCCTGTTGAAAAACCCATGGCTCCTCCTGCATTGGCAGTTAGTTTCGTTTTGTTCTAAAAAACAGAATAAGGAATGGGGAGGGAGGTGGTAGCCATAACAGTAACGTACGACTTCTTCTTTCTGTTCCTTTTCTTTTACTGGAAATAAAAAGCCCGGGATTCCTGGTTCAGCTGAGTAGTATTCTAGGTCAGCTGGCCTCCTGTATGTTTAACCAACTGCATATGACGGAAAAACTTCTGCAATTCATCTGGCAATTCAGGTATTTTAAACAAACGGGACTGATCACTGTTTCCGGGGAATCACTTCAAATCCTGGCTCCCGGACAATACAATACAAACCAGGGACCTGATTTTTTGGATGCAAAGGTTGTAATTGGAAAAACGACCTGGGCTGGCTCGGTGGAACTGCATATCAAAACATCGGACTGGGATAAGCATAATCATCAATCGGATCAGAACTACCAAAACGTGATGCTGCATGTCGTCTGGGAAGATGACGGACTTAAAAATAATATCCCCGTTCTTGAGCTCAGGGACAGGGTTTCAAAGATATTATTACAGCGATATGAAGAACTGATGAACTCGTCCTCCTTTATACCTTGTGAAACTAGTATTGGTTTAATAAAGGATATCAACTGGAAAAGTTGGAAAGATCGTTTACTTATTGAACGGCTACTGAGAAAAGTTTCAATAATTGAGATAAGTCTTCAGCAGAACAGCCATCACTGGGAAGAAACCTTCTGGTGGTTACTCGCACGGAATTTTGGTTATAAAGTAAATGCAAACGCTTTCGGTGCAATAGCAAGATCCCTTTCTGTCAGCCTGCTGGCCAAACACAAACAGCAGGTACTGCAACTGGAAGCATTGCTGCTTGGACAGGCGGGCCAATTGGAAAAACCGGTAAAAGATGATTACGCCAAACTTCTTCAAAGGGAATACCGGTTCCTTCGGAAAAAATATGATTTGAAACCTATTTATCACCCCATCCATTTCCTGCGAATGCGCCCGGGTAATTTTCCGACCATCCGGCTGGCGCAACTGGCCATGCTCATTAATGGCTCCGCCCATTTGTTTTCCCGGATAAAAGATACCTGCGGATTGAAGGAGGTACGGGAATGGTTTGATATAACCGGTAATGATTACTGGCATTATCATTACCGGTTCGATCAGGAGTCAGCTTTTAAAAAGAAAAAGCTCGGAAGATCGATGATCAATAATATTATCATTAATACCATCAGCCCGGTACTGTTTGCTTACGGCAACTATCACAGCGAACAAAAATATAAAGACAAAGCGCTGAAATTTCTGGAAGAAACTTCTCCCGAAATTAATAGCATTACAAAAGGATTTCAAAACCTGGGGATTGAAAACAAGAATGCTTTTGACAGCCAGGCATTGATAGAGCTAAAGAATGAGTACTGCAGCAAGAAGCGTTGTTTGGAATGCGGGGTAGGGAATACGATTCTAAAAGGCTAACTAAATATTTTTTGAACATCTTCTTATTTTATAAGTTGTATAAAAGATGAGAAGAATTCCCGAATATACAGGTGTGACCTTCGCTTTTTTCCGGGTAAACTGCTATAAAGATGATAGTAGTAAGGCTACTGGCTACAAAAACATCAAACCCCGAACTATAAACTATTTCCAACTTCCCCAGTCAATCTTTACCTCAATATCCGGGTGAATACTTTTTATCACGGGACAGGTTTCACCGGTATTTTTCAGGATCGCTTTCGTTTTTTCATCGATATCTTTTAACGATGGAGGTATATAAAAAGTTAACTCTATGCCGGCAACGCGTCGCGGATCAGGCTTCATGATCTTCAGCACATCGATTTTTACATCGTTCAGGTCAAAACCCATAGTCCGGGCCTTGATCCCCATCACCGTGATCATACAGGTGGCCAGGCTGGTTGCCAGCAGGTCGGTAGGAGAAAACCGTTCTCCCTTCCCATTGTTATCAGGTGGGGCATCCGTTTCAAAAGAATTGCCACTTTTCAGGTGGGTGCAGGTTGTTCTTAAATCTCCCGTATATACTACTGTAGAAGTCATTATCAATAATTTGCCCTAAATTTACGTTATATAAACCGAGCCGAAAAAGAGAAGAAAAGAGAAAAAGACTTTGTGTTGAATTTACCTTCGGTCCAGAGAACTCTTAATTAATTATTTTTTAAATATGAGAGCGAATTTGAAAAATGGAATGTCTAAGCTATTCCTCCTTTTTTCTTTTAACTCTTAGCTAAAAGTAGCTCCGTGAAGAAACTAGCCCTCTCTATTTTGCTTGCAACGGTTGTCATGTCTTTGGCTGCCCAGGATACAACCGGCCGCAAAGCTTCTAAAGAATCTAAGGAAGATAAGAAGGAAGCCCGTCGGCAAAAAATAAATACCCTGATCAAACAGTCAGAAGAAGGTGTACTGGTCTACCAGAAGCAAACCATTTTTGGCATCCAGGGACGCAGCAATGGCTATGGTATTTTTTACGAGTTGGGCAAAATGAAGACCAACCGCAAAACAACTACCTATCGAATTGATATCACCGAGATCAAAAACCAGAAAGAAGAAAAATTGTCCGGAGGTGGTGGCCTGGTCTTTGGCAACCCTTTTATATATGGTAAAATCAATAGCTTTTACCAGGCTACATTTGGGTTTGGGCAACAATATATACTGGGACAAAAAGGCAACAAGAACGGGGTAGCTGTTTCGGCAATATTTAATGCCGGACTGGCGCTTGGTTTACTCAAGCCTTATTACCTTGAGGTAGTCGATCCGGCCACCAATGAGAACAGAACCATTAAATATTCAGTGGCAGACAGTTCTTTATTCCTTGGACCTACGATCGCTGGCGGTGGAGGAGTTTTTAAAGGTTTTAGCGAGATTAAAATGAAACCCGGTGCTTTTCTGAAAACAGCCATGCGCTTTGATTATGGCCGTTTTAACGAAGTGGTGTCAGGAATTGAAGCAGGAATAAGTGTTGAGTTTTATGGCTCCAAGATCCCCATCCTGGTGGATCAAAAAGATAAACAACTTTTTTTCCAGGGATACATTTCCATACTGTTTGGACGGCGAAAGTAATGGCCGTATTTTTGTCCTATGATTGAGTTACCGGTAATTCCTGCGGCGGTTGACAATACAAGAGTGAAAAAGCCTGATTGGCTAAGGGTAAAGCTGCCCATCGGCGAAAGCTATAAGCATGTTCGCGGTCTCGTGGACAATCACAAACTACATACGATTTGCGAAAGCGGCAATTGTCCCAATATGGGAGAATGCTGGGGTGCCGGTACAGCCACATTTATGATTTTAGGAAATGTATGTACCCGTAGTTGCGGTTTTTGTTCCGTAGCAACCGGTCGGCCTGAACCTGTGGACTGGGATGAACCACAGCGGGTAGCGGAAGCTATACACCTGATGAAAGTGAAACATGCCGTTATCACATCTGTTGATCGGGATGAATTGAAAGATGGAGGCTCCATTATCTGGAACAATACGATCAAAGCGGTGAAAGTATTAAACCCGGATACAACCCTGGAAACACTGATTCCGGATTTTAAAGGAAATAAAGACGATATACAACGGATCATTGATGCGGCTCCGGAAGTTGTCAGTCATAATATTGAAACCGTAGAAAGACTGACCCGTCAGGTGCGTATCCAGGCCAAATACTGGCGGAGTATGGAAGTGATCCGCACCTTGAAAGAGGGTGGCATGAGAACAAAGAGCGGCATCATGCTCGGTCTGGGAGAACAGAAAGAAGAAGTGATACAAACCCTGAAAGATCTGCAGGCCAATGGTTGTGATGTAGTAACCATCGGTCAATACCTGCAACCCACCAAAAAACATTTAGCTGTAGAGCGCTTTGTTCATCCTGATGAATTTGCCGAATACCGTGAGATCGGTTACGGCCTCGGTTTGGATTATGTAGAAAGTGGTCCCCTGGTCCGTTCTTCTTATCATAGCGAACGACATGTGATTGCAGGTTATGGTAGAAATAAGTGGGAGATGGAAAAGTCGGTAGCCCTTAGTCATTAGTCGTGAGTCATGCGAAAACGCTGTTGTATATTCTTTGTCATCTTCTTATTTAGTTTTTCTGTTCGGGCACAGTCGCAATGGCAAAACGTGGATTCTTTATTTCAGCCATTGCCATCCTCCGTTCATGTGTATAAAACTACCAGCCCGTTAGACGGCAAACCCAATATTGCTTATTATGTGGAAGCTGATCTGAAGGATAAAAATCTGGACTTTACCGTTGATACAACGTATAAACGCCGGCTGACGCCTTCGAAATTTTACGAAAAGAACGATCTGCCACTTTTGGTAGTAAACACCACATTCTTCTCGTTTGCAACTAATCAGAATTTGAATGTAGTGATAAAGAATAAGAAGCTGGTTGGTTATAACATTCATACAATAAACGGGAGAGGGAAAGATACATTTACTTACCGCCATCCATTTGGAAGTGCTATAGGTATTTCTAAAAAGAGAAAGGCTGATATTGCGTGGTTATATACTGATTCGACATTACAAATTCCTCAGGCGAGTCAGTTTATTCTCCCCGCTATTAAAGATTCTATTCAAAATCCACAACAGCAATATCTTTTTGAAAAAACCTCAGTTCCACATCATATGGGCTTCGAAAAATGGAAAATGAAAACCGCTGTTGGCGGTGGTCCTGTTCTATTACAAAAAGGAGAGATAAAGATCACCAATAATGAAGAATTAAAATTTGCCGGCAAGGCCATTGATGATAAACATCCCCGTACGGCAATGGGCTACACGAGAGATAATAAACTGATTATTTTAGTCATCGAGGGCCGCAATCCGGGAAAAGCAGAAGGTGCAACACTTACAGAGGAAGCACAAATATTTAAAGACCTCGGTTGTTGGGAAGCACTCAATCTTGATGGCGGTGGCAGTAGTTGTCTGCTTATTAATGGGAAAGAAACCATAAAAGGCGCTGATCCAACAGGTCAGCGGCCCATTCCCGCCGTTTTTCTTATCAAAAAGCACTAGTTCCCGCGCCCTACTTGTGGATAAAATTTAGCCCTGAAAGCAGGCTTCAAATCCATCTTGGCATGATTTTGAACAATAGGTTGTGGACTAAAAATATATATATGAAAAGATTTGTGATAGCGGCTTTTTTGTTGGTGAGTATCAGCACATTGCTTGTGATTGGCTGCTCAAAAGATGACAATAATAAAAGTACTACGCTTAGAGTCAGGATGACCGATAACCCATTACTGGCCGAAGAAGTTAATGTAGATATCCGGCAAGTACGGGTAAAATTCAGGGACGATTCTACGAGTGGCTGGATGGACCTGACTACCTATGCCGGTGTTTATAATTTATTAGGATTACAAAATGGTGTAGATACATTGCTGGCAGTAGGTGTTATTCCAACCAACACAGTAAAAGAAATACGCTTTATATTGGGTACTGATAATACAATCAAAGTTGGTGGAATTACCTACCCACTGGTTGTTCCGAGTGGAGGTGAATCCGGGCTTAAAATTAAGGTAGATAAAAGGCTTAATGGCTCTTTAGATTCACTACTGATAGATTTTGATGCTGCCCTTTCTGTAAAACTGATGGTAACCGGTGAATATCAATTGAGACCTGTGTTAAAACTAAAATAGTCTATTCAATTCCTGCGAATGTCAAAGCCCGGTTAACCGGGCTTTTTTATGTGTTGTTGTTAATAGTTTATGAAAAAACATCTTTGTCTTTCAAGTGACAGTAAGCCTCCCTGACGGTCCTCTAGTTTAGCAGTATGAAAAGAATAGTAATTGTGTTCAGTTTTGCCGGAATCGCCGGGTTGGCTTTTATAATGAAAAAGAAGCCCATTGTTTTGCAAACCGGATCAAAATCAGTTCCAGTAGCCGGCAGATTCGAACCTGTGGCAGTGCTGGAGTTATTTACTTCCGAAGTTTGTTCCAGTTGCCCCTCGGCAGACAAACTATTACCACAGTTGGCAAAGCTGGATTCCAACATTATCACTTTATCATTTCATGTCGATTACTGGAACCGCCTTGGCTGGACAGACCCGTTCAGCAACCGCGAATATTCAGAAAGACAGCGAACCTATGCCAGCCAATTAAATCTTGAAAGTGTTTACACTCCGCAATTAGTGGTGAACGGCGAATATGAACTAGTAGGCAGCAACAGAAGCAATGCCGAAACGGCCATTAAAAAAGCCTTGAAAGAAAAAAGCCTGGTGCAGATTGACATCATTGATGTAAAGAGTGCCAGTAATAAAGTTTCTTTTATTTCAATGCTTAGCGGAGATTATAAAAAAACAAACTTGTTAGCGGCCATAGTTCAAAAGCAAGCATCAACCAAAGTAAGGGCTGGGGAGAATGGCGGTGCCACTTTATCCCATAGTAATATTGTAAGGTTATTTTCAACGCAAGTAGCTGCTCAAAAAAATACTTTCGAGTTAACAATTCCTGAAAAGCTGATAAAGGATGATTGGCAATTGGTAGTATATACCCAGCAAAAAAATGATTTGAAGATAACGGGTGCAGTAATATTTAACGCTGACAAGAATTAAATACAACCCTCAGACTTTAACTCGAAACCCGTAACGCTGAATTTTTTTTACTCCCAAACTAAAGCACTGGCTCCTAATATAGCCGCATCAGCTTCATTGAGATTGCTATACAATAACTTTATTTTGTTCTTGAATATCTGAATCAGATTAGCTTCCATTGCCTCTTTTGTTGGATTCATTATCAGGTCACCGGCTTTAGTGAGGCCGCCAAATAGAACAATTGCTTCCGGGGAGGAAAACATTACAAAATTAGCAAGCGCCTCACCCAATATCTTCCCGGTGAACTCGAAAATATCGTTTGCAATTTTATCCCCTTTTATGGCACATTCAAATACAGACTGGCTTGTAAGGTCATTGATTGAATAATCCCTGAGTAGGCTGACTACATCTGGGTTATCTGCAAGTAATTCCAGGGCAGTTTCTCTTACTCCAGTAGCCGATGCATAAGATTCAAGAACACCTCTTATCCCAGTTCCTTTATGCATTCTTCCCCCGGGACGAATAATGGTGTGACCCAGTTCTCCTGCAAATCCATCATGACCAAGAACTATTTTTCCATCAATCACAATTCCGCTGCCAACACCGGTTCCCAATGTAATAGTAATAAAATGTTTCATGCCTTTGGCACAGCCATACATCATTTCACCCATGGCAGCAGCATTGGCATCGTTTGTTAATTTTACATTCAACCCAAATTTATCAGACACCATTTTAGCAAATGGAATTATACCTTTCCATTTCAGATTGGCAGCATATTCAATATTGCCAGTATAATAATTCCCGTTGGGGGCGCCAATGCCAATTCCTGCAAAATCACTCCGGCCACCTGCCTCTTGTATCAATGGCATGAGTTTGTTATACAATTCATCAATAAATTCCTCTACCCCCTCCGCATCATTTGTTAGCAGTCTGTCTTGTTTAAGTATGTGGCCTTTATTATCAACTATGCCAAATTTGGTATTAGTACCACCAATATCAATTCCGATTGCATATTTTGCCATAATTCTCAGTTTAAAAAAGAGGCTGATTCAAAAATAATGCCCAAGGAGCACAGCGAACACAAAGTGTAGCAAAAAGTACACAACCTAACGGCTACATAAAGTACTTTCTTAGTGGTTGTCGTGTTTTCTTGGCGTGCTTTGTGTTACAAATACCATTTGAGAAAGCCTATTATATATTCATTTAAAACTATTTAATGCCCGCCTCCGCTTACTTTAGCATCGTAATCAATACCCTGTTTTCTCAATATACCTTTTACTACAAACCCAAAGAATGCGAGATAAGCAAAGCAAACCGCTGCAATGACATAGGATTGGTGAATACCGATAAGATCGGCAATCTTACCTTGTATAGGGGGGATAATTCCACCTCCTAATATCATCATGATTAAAAAAGCAGATCCTTGTGATGTAAATTTTCCAAGTCCGGCAACTGATAAACTGAAGATGCAGGGCCACATTATAGAACACACAAGGCCACCACTAAGAAATGCATAGATAGCAATATTGCCTTTAGTAAGTAAGCCTATTACCATTGCCAATACACCCATTAAGCTATACACCAATAAAGTACGGGCTGGTTTGTTTTTACTTAAAAAGAATGCACCAATCTGAATAACAACACAAATAACATAATAGTACAGTGCCTCTACTTTATAACCTGAGAAATGAATTATTCCAATCAATAATCCAAAGGCAATAAGGGGAACAATAATCTGTAGTATTACTTTTGTTTTTTCTGGCAATGCAAAAACACTGATAGCTCCAGTCCATCTCCCAATCATAAGGCTACCCCAATACAACATAATAAAAGGAGTTGCTTCGGATGCTGCATAAGCACCAAAATCTTTCTGACGTAATAATTCGCCAAGATTACTGCCAATAGCTACTTCAACACCCACATATACAAATATGCCAATCATACCCAGTACTAACTGTGGGTATTGCATAGCTCCCCATCCATCTGCTTTTTTCTTTGCACTCATATTAGCCACCAATAATCCAATAACTACAACGGCAAAAGCCCCAATAAGCCATTTTAATCTGTAAGCCTCCATAGCATGCTTCTCACTGACACTTGCAGTCGTCATGTCAGTTTTGTAACTATTAAAGACAGGAATAAACATGATTATCAGCAGACCCGTCATTATTAATAATGTATAAAGCGCTTTGTTTGCCTTTTCGGTTTTTTCCAACAAAATACCAGAAGGCACTTTTTTAGAAAAATGAAACAAAGCAGCTGCACCAATAAATAAAGCACCTACAAAAATGTATAAAGTAATAACTTTTGATAAACTTAATGCTGCAATTTTTTCATCGGTGATGGCTGCAGTAGTGCCAAATAATGCAAGTGCTACAACCAATGGACCTATTGATGTGCCGAATGAATTTACCGCTCCGCCTAAGGTTACCCTTCCTGTGCCCGTAGCCGGGTCGCCAAGAGAAATAGCAAAGGGCTGTGCAGCTGTTTGTTGTAAAGAAAAACCGAGTGCCACAATAAAAAGACCAATCAGCATACCGGCAAAACTGTTTCCATTAACGGCAAATATCATAGCTGATGCGCCAAATGCTGAGAATAGCAGTCCGTAGACAATACTTTTTTTGAACCCCCATTTGCCTACCAGGTCTTTTCCACCAAAAGCACCATAAGCAAACAAAACTAATGCTCCAACATAATAGGCTGTATAAAAAGCAAAGTCAATCAGCTGGCTTTGAAACTGGTCTAGATGAAAATAATTTTTACAAAAAGGAATGAAGACACTATTGCCTGCAGCAATAAACCCCCAAAAGAAAAAAACGGTGACAAGGGTACCTAAAGCACCGTAATTAGTCGGTTTACCCGATTGTGGTAGTGCAATTGTTGATGTAGACATAGTAAGCAAGGTTGATTTTAATGAAGTGTTGAAAGTATAACAATTTTCAATACGAATAAAATAGGCCTCTTAGAGGTTTTAACTTTGTACAAAAAAAACGGTACCTGGGGTTGGGTATTTTTTTTTATAAAATTGGATAATCTCTTTCTGATAATTTTGAGGTTCGTTATGCCACCTATCAAAAAAACCCCTTAATTTCAGGTTAATTCCGATTAAATAATAAAAATCAATGGAGATTGTTCATGTAGCGGCCGAATGCTACCCGGTAGCGAAAGCCGGGGGGCTGGGTGATGTGGTGGGTGCTTTACCAAAGTACCAGTCAGCATTGGGCCATGTGGTCAAAGTGGTGATGCCTATGTACCGAACCAAATTCCTCTACGATAACCAATGGGAACTGGTACATGAAGGTGAGCAGCATATCGGCCCGCAATATTTCCGGTACAGTGTGATCAAAGAGAAAACTAATAAACTGGGATTTGACCTCTACCTCATTGATATAAACGGGCTGCTCGACCGGGAAAAAATATATGGTTACGATGACGACACAGAACGTTTCCTTTCTTTTCAGGTTGCAGTCTGCGACTGGATCAATCGCTGGGAACACAAACCCGATGTAATCCATTGCCATGATCACCACACGGGCCTTATTCCTTTCATGGTAAAATATTGTTTTGAATTCCGACAGAAAATGGCTGATGTACCTACTGTATTCACGGTACACAACGGCCAGTACCAGGGTTGGATAAGTTGGGATAAATATTATTACCTGCCTACTTTCGACAGCTGGAAATGGGGAATGCTGGAATGGGACAAGAACATTAACCCGATGGCCTCGGCTGTAAAATGTGCCTGGAAAGTAACCACGGTCAGCACCAGCTACCTGGGTGAGTTAAAAGAATCGGCTAACGGGCTTGAGAAATTGTTTGATTATGAGCAGGGAAAAAGTTATGGTATCTTAAATGGAATTGATACTCAGGTCTGGGATCCGATGACCGATACCATGATCGCCAAAAATTATGATACGGAGCTGGTAGAAAAAGGAAAGCGGAAGAATAAAAAAGAATTGGCGGGACAGTTTGGATTGGATCCCAACAAACCACTGATATCATTTGTCGGGCGCCTGGTAAGAGAGAAAGCTGCTGACCTGTTACCCGATGCCATCAGTCAGTCCATTTACCAGCATCACGGGCATGCGAATTTCCTCGTGCTCGGTTCGGGCGATCCGGAATTGGAAACAAAGCTGGATGAAATGAAACACCAGTTTAATGGATATTTTAATTCATATATTGGATACAGTGAGCCGTTAAGTCACCAGATCTATGCCGGGTCAGATTTCCTGTTGATGCCAAGCCGGGTAGAGCCTTGTGGATTAAACCAGATGTATGCGTTGCGCTATGGCACCGTGCCCATGGTAAGAAATATCGGTGGCTTGCGTGATACCGTAACAGATATGGGCGAATGGCAGGGCTTTGGTATCCGGTTCGACCAGCCATCCGTTTGGGATATTACCTATTCCGTAGGTCGGGCTATTGACCTTTATAATAATAAACCTGACCTTTATACCTGGATGCGTAGTCATATGATGACGATCGATCATTCATGGGATAATTCTGCGCAGCAATACATAGATTTGTACCAATCATTGAAATAAACGATTACTTATGGCTATCAGAACGATCACGCATTCTAAAGAAATTTTGTCCATCATTCTCGGTGGTGGCGCCGGCTCCAGACTATATCCGTTAACTGCCAGCCGTTCGAAGCCTGCTGTACCAATTGCCGGTAAATACAGGTTAGTAGATATTCCTATTTCCAATTGTCTGAATAATGGAATAGGTCGAATGTTTGTATTAACACAGTTCAATTCAGCATCGCTAAACAGGCATATCAAGAATACTTATCACTTCAGTGCATTTAGCAAAGCATTTGTAGATATACTTGCAGCCGAACAAACTCCGGACAATCCGACCTGGTACCAGGGTACTGCCGATGCCGTTCGCCAGGGGCTTCGTCATATAGAACCATTCGAAAGTGAATATGTTTTGATTCTTTCGGGCGACCAGCTTTACCAGATGGATTTTGCGGAGATGCTGGATAATCATAAAAAATTAGGCGCTGATATTTCCGTTGCTACCATCCCGGTAAATGAAAAAGATGCACCGGAGTTTGGTATTTTAAAATCAGGAGATGGATTGATCACATCGTTTATCGAGAAACCGAAATTGGATCAATTGCCGGAATGGGTAAGTGATACCGGCGACTTCATGAAGGCATCAGGGAGAAATTACCTGGCTTCCATGGGTATCTATATTTTCAACCGGCAGTTGATGTTTGATTTGCTGCTGGACGAATTTAAAACCGCTACGGATTTCGGTAAAGAGATCATTCCCCAAACTATTGATAAATACAAAGTGGCCAGTTACCAGTATGAAGGGTACTGGACAGATATCGGGAATATCCATTCCTTCTTTGAAGCCAATTTGGATCTGACCAAAGAGATACCTTCTTTTAATTTATTCGATAACGAACAGATCATTTATACCCGCCCGCGGATGCTGCCACCTGCTAAAATAAGCGGCACTACGTTGGAAAAAACGTTGGTAGCCGAAGGCTCCATCATTAATGCTTCCCGTATTGAGAACAGTGTGATTGGCATCCGGTCGAGGATTGGGCTTGGTTCTACACTGGTGAGCACTTACACGATGGGTAATGACTCGTATGAAACATTGGAAGAAATAGCTTCTGCCAGCGCAAAAGGAATACCATTGATGGGTATTGGCAGCCGTTGTTATATTAAAAATGCGATCATTGACAAAAATTGCCGGATAGGCGATGATGTACGCATAAACGGGGGCACACATATTGAAAATACCGACCATGCCCTTTATACGGTAAAAGATGGAATTGTTGTATTGAAGAAGGGTTGTATCATACCTAATGGTTTTGTTATATAACTAAAAATTCTTTCAATATCTGGAGAAATTTTTTGTTCTGGCAAAATGTGTACTCTCTACATATTATTCCTATCTTCCGTATTCTCTGATTAAAACGATTGCTTATGTCTTCTGCTTATACCGGCGTTAAGCCCAAGCTTAGTCTTGTACAGATAATAAATATGAGTGTTGGATTCTTTGGCATCCAATTCGCTTTCGGACTTCAGAATGCCAATGTCAGCCGGATTTTTCAAACGCTGGGCGCCAATATAGACGATATCCCGATCTTATGGATCGCAGCCCCGTTAACTGGGCTGATCATACAACCGATCATCGGGCATTGGAGTGATAAAACCTGGCATAAAAAATGGGGGAGAAGAAGACCTTTCTTTATGGTCGGTGCCATTTTCGCCGCCCTGGCCTTGTTTGTTTTTCCTAACGTTACTGAAATATGGATGGCAGCCGTCATGCTATGGTTATTAGACGCTTCTATCAACGTTTCAATGGAACCTTTCAGAGCCTTTGTTGGCGATATGCTTCCAGACTCGCAAAGAACATCTGGATTTGCCATGCAAAGCTTTTTTATTGGTATCGGAGCTGTTATCTCTTCTGTATTACCATTTTTTCTCACCAAATTTGGTGTCTCCAATGAAGCTACAGAAGGTGTTATTCCTGATTCACTCAAAATTTCATTCATTGTTGGTGCTATTGTGTATATCGCAGCTATTTCCTACACGGTCTTTACAACCAAAGAATACTCTCCAGAACAATTAAAATCCTTTGGTGAGATCGGAGAATTAAATAATGAGGTACACATCAAAACACCCGCATCTTCCTTTTCTAAAAAAGGTATAGTATGGACAGTGATCGGGCTTATTTTGTCAGCCGGGTTATACCTGTATAATTCAGCTGCAGAAAACAAGCTTGAAAAAGAATTATATGTATTAACGGGAGGAATAGCCACATTTGGAATATGCCAACTGGTCGCTGGTCGCCTTCAAAAACAAAAAAGCAGGAACGGTTTTGTTGAAGTAATGGATGACCTTAATTTTCTTCCTGATACGATGAAAAAACTGGCCATCGTACAATTTTTTTCCTGGTTTGCTTTATTTGCCATGTGGATTTATTCAACACCGGCATTAGCCCAGCATCTTTCAGGAACAACTGATACCACTTCAAAAGCGTATAATGATATGGGCAATTGGGTAGGTGTATTATTTGCCTGGTATAATGGTTTTGCAGCATTATTTGCTTTCCTGCTACCGGTATTAGCCAAAAAATTTTCGCGACCTGCTACTCACATGATAGCCCTGATCGCAGGAGGTTTGGGACTAATTTCATTCTATATTTTCAAGGATGAGAATTTACTGATCATCAGTATGGGGGGAATCGGTCTGGCCTGGTGCAGTATTCTTGCCATGCCTTATTCCATGCTCACAAAAGTGCTGCCGGCAAATAAAATGGGGGTCTACATGGGTATCTTTAATTTCTTTATCGTCATTCCTCAAATCCTTGCTGCCACGTTGTTAGGTGTGTTGACAAAACATGTTTTTCATGGCAATGCCATCATGACCATTGTAGTAGGCGGCTGTTCGATGATATTGGCTGCCCTGTTAACATTAAGAATAAAAGATAAATAATATTGTTATGAGACGCTGTCAATTTATCCTGTTATTATTGATCGTTTCAGCTAAAAGCTGGAGCAACGGTTCTCCCAATATATATCCAACCAACTGGTGGGTAGGTATGAAAAACCCGAATCTGCAACTAATGATACACCGGGACCGGGTTGCGAATGAGAAAATTTCCATGCTTCCATACACTGGAGTCAAACTGGTGAAACAAACCAAAGCAGAAAATTCCAATTATATTTTCCTCGATATTACGATAAGTGCTATCACCAAACCTGGTACCTTAAAATTCAGGATCGATAATCTTCAATCGCCGGAAGCGGTTTCTTATAAAACCTTTGATTTTGAACTACGGCAGAGAAGCAACCAAAATGGTAAAACAAGAGCACTGGGTGTAACGGCCAAAGATTTTATTTACCTGCTGATCCCCGATCGATTTGCAAATGGCGACCCTTCCAACGATATTATTAATGACTATCGCGATAAAACCAGCGACCGGAAAGACAAATTCTCCCGGCATGGTGGAGACTTCAAAGGCATCGAAAACCAGCTGGAATATTTTAACCAGCTGGGTGTATCAACCTTGTGGCTTACACCCGTTATCGAAAACGATATGCCCCTGATGAATGAGTGGGGTAACAAAGTAGCCGGCTATCATGGCTACTGGTTCACCGACCATTATGCCGTTGACAAACGCTTTGGCGGCAATGAAGGCTATAAACAGTTTTGCAATACGCTGCATTCTAAAGGCATGAAAGTGATCCAGGATGCTGTTTATAACCATGTAGGTAATCATCATTGGTTTGTATTGGATCCGCCGATGAAATCCTGGTTCAATACATCTCAGGGCGATATGGCCCCTAATCACCGGGAAGAAGTTTTTTATGATCCCTATGCATCACAATCAGATAAGAAGGCCATGCTGGATGGTTGGTTTGT
This sequence comes from Bacteroidota bacterium, assembly GCA_034408705.1. Lineage (GTDB taxonomy): Bacteria > Bacteroidota > Bacteroidia > Chitinophagales > Chitinophagaceae > JJ008. The sequence goes on along the minus strand of JAWXCO010000075.1, from coordinate 30,173 downwards.
ACCCCACCTGCCTGACCTGAACCAGCAAAATCCCTTTGTCGCTAATTTCCTGATCCAGCATGCGGTCTGGACCACGGAAGAATATGGTATTGATGGCTGGCGGGTGGATACTTATAAATATTGCGACGAACAATTTATGAATAATGTGAACAGTGCATTGGAAAAAGAATTTCCATTTGTTACGGTATTCGGTGAATCCTGGGTGAATAGTACCGTAGCGAACGCTTATTTTACCCGTAACAATATCGCCAGCCCTTTCAAGCACAATGCAAAAGGAATGCTTGACTTCCAGGTTTGCTTTGGCATGCTGGCGGGTATGAATGAGAAACTGGATTGGTTAACAGGGGTGAATAAGATCTACACCACGCTTACTCAGGATGTTTTATATAAAGAGCCCATGAACAACTGTATTTTCCTCGACAACCATGATATGGACCGGGTATTCTCCGTTATTGATGAAGACTGGAAGAAAATGAAGATGGGTTTCAACTGGCTGCTGACTTTACGCGGTATTCCACAAATCTATTATGGAACCGAAGTCCTGATGAAGAATAAGAAAGTGAATACGGATGCTACCGTTCGGGAAGATTTTCCCGGAGGCTGGGCGGATGATAAAGAAAAAGAGAACCGGTTTACAAGGCAGGGCCGGAATGATAAACAAGAGGAGGCATTTGACTATGTGAGCAGGTTGGCCAATTTCAGAAAAAGTTCATCTGCAATAACCAGCGGTAAAACCATGCAGTTCATTCCGAAAGAGGGGGTCTATATTTATTTTCGTTACGATACCAAACAAACGGTGATGGTCATTACTAATAGTGGCGATAAAGATATAAACCCCGATTGGTCAATATACCAGGAACGGACAAAAGGTTTTACCCAGGCGAGGAACGTGGTAACCGGTAAAACAAAACCCCTTAACACACTATCGATAGAAGCAAAAGAAAGCCTGGTGCTGGAATTGTTGAAATGATCAGATAATAAAGTTGACCAGCATTTTACACCTTGGTGCGTGTCTCATGCACCAACTTCATGTCTTCGAAGGTGTTTTGATTTCGCCGGCCAAACTTTATCGGTTCTTAATTCTATACTGAATGTGCTACTTTTCCAAAAACCTTAACCACAGCGTTTTACTTTTTGTGAACACCCGCCGTGAAGGTAATTTCAATTTGATATAAAGACGAAAAAAACTGATCTTGGCAATGTGATTTACCCAGCAAAACTATAATAAAATTTCAGTTAATTATTTATGCAAAATAGTACGTGTTTACTCTTTTTATTACTTTCTTTTCAAACTGTAATCAGGTAGAAAAGAAAGTAATACTCTAACTTAAACTAAGCAAATAGTACAGCAAATACCTATTGCTGACAGTTGTAATAATTAAGACAGCCTGTTATTGAAATATGCCGAAAATTTTAAAGCTTCAACAGTTAATATAGAGGAATCACTGTCTGCTGAGCTGCGAAATTTTATAAATAAGATTGATACCAATTGTTTAAGGCAGCAGAAGCAGTATAAATTTTTTATTGCAGCAATTCCGGCTAAATTATATGTATATCATATTGAATACGGGGAGGTGGGATATGATTTACTTGGCATGAAAACCGGGGCAGCTAAAACAATAATCAACGAGTTCCAGATTTTGGCTGGATATAATAAGAAGCTGGAGTTTTTGAACGCTGGAAATATTGTTGCTTTTGTAAAGCATGACCCTGACTTACGGGAAAATAAAACTCTTCATAAATTAATAAAGAAATTTAATTGGGATTGAGGGGTTATGTATCAGTATAAACAGGGTTCTTACCTCTTTGTGCGTGTCTCACGCACCAACTCCTGTGTAGCAAAAGAAAGTCTGGTGCTGGAGTGGCTGAAATGATCAGATGATAAAATTGACCAGCATTTTACTTCCATAAGTTCCCCAATCGTTGGCCAATACACTTAAGGTCGTCATCAGGGAACTGCGGCTTACTTTTTTCCCTTTCGTAGCCGGTGTCACTTTATTCATCTTTACATCAAAGACTTCCACTTTGGTAGCAAACCAGGTAGCATGAAGCCTGGGAATCCCAACACCCAATATCATACCGGGAAGCCCTTGTATACCCTCTGGTCCGCCGTTTATCAGCAGTTCATCTGAATAAAAGGCAAAAACAGCGATCGAGTCATTCAAAATACCAACTGCTTTGCGGCAATCATAACCGGCTATATTTCTTACATCGCCTGTGATCTTCCATTTGATCTTGGCCAGACTGTCTTCGATCAAAAAAGTTTCTTCAAATACTGGTTTTTGTGCAATAGAAATACCCCGCTTGTAATCGGTATACACAACGTTCTTATCACCCATGGGCCTGTACCAGCTTCGTGGATCAACAGGAACATCCTTACCGGGCTGGTAAAGAGATTTGCTGGTGTCGCCGGTGAAATCGTAGTAGCTGAGCATGGAAACAGCGTAACGTTCTTTATTCTGCTCATACCAACTGTTGCCTTCCTGCAGTTCCTTCATCAACTGGCGGACACTGGTTGTTTTTTCAAACTCTACTTTTATCGTGGGAAAAAAACGTTCCTGTGCAACAGCGGTCATTGTTGCCAGTACGATCGTTGTTACTAACAAAATTTGCTTGATCATTTGGTATCTCCTCCTGGCGATTTATTAAATGACCATTCAAATCTCAGCAGGAAGTAACGGCTGACCCGCTGAAAACGGTCATCGGAAATAATCGTACTGTTTATGGTTCGGGTGAATCCTTTGTTATCATTAAGAATATCGTTGGCGATCAAACTGATCCGGCCCGCATCTTTTTTAAAGAGCATTTTAGTCAGGCGGGCATTCCAGATCACCAGGTTAGTATTGCTGGCAAAAGCATTGATCCGTTGCCGCAGGTCTGCATTAATATCGGAAGACAATTCCAATTTCCAGGGCAGGATAAGTTCCCCGCTAGCCCGGCCACCATAAGTAAAGTAATTATTGTCAATACTCGAGGGCAGGGAGGATTTGGTATAATTATATCCAATGGAAGGGCCAATGCTAAATTCAAATTTATTTTCGTATTCGATACGAAAATTGGGCCGCAGGCTGACCGTATAGGATTTAGTCGTGGCTTTCTGACCATTAATAAAATTATTATACTTCCCGCCATTGGCATTCATATCTATACCATAGCCGGGCTTTGCCTTGTCGGCACCGCTACTAAAATTACCACCGGTTTTATTCCAGTTACCCCCAACATTCCAGTTTGTATTACCATTTACATTCACAGGATAATAAGTTCTTTTACCAGTAGAAGTATCGAGTGTATTGAATTGCGAAATAGCATTCTGCTGGATATTATAGTTGACATACGCATACTTGTACACCTGCTTCAGTACTTTATACTGATTATAATTGAGGGAAAAATTATGATTAAAACCTACTTTCAGATCAGGATTCCCAATATATTCATTCAACGGATCGGTATTATCACGCAGCGGCTGCAGTTGATTGATCGTAGGCTGCCGGGTGGTGCCACGATAATTAATTCCAAAATTCGTTTGTGCCTTAGGCGTAAAATTCACCTGTACCTGTGGAGTCACATTCAGGAAATGATAGTTATTGGAGCTGTTATTGTCAAGGTTAAGAAGCCCCAGCTTTACCGTAGAAATGCCGGAACCAAAAGCCAGTCTGGTCTTTTTACCCATGTAGCGGAAAATGGCATTACCACTGTGCGAAAAAGCATCCAGCTCGAAATTATTACTGAAGTCGGAAATAAGAACCTCGTATTTACCATTAAATGCCTTTTCAAACGTATTCCTTTTTGACAGGGAATTATTTTTATTATAAGCATAATCCACTATCATCGTCCAGTTGGCCGATAAAGGCTCACTGAAAGTGCTTTTAACACCAGAAGTGGTCGAACGGCCATCGAATAATTTTTGCTGATCGATTGTATCGGCATAATCAAAAGCTCCATTCTCAAAATACCTGATCCCCGTATTGTTCAAACCATTATTATCATCCATCGTTACACCGTAGCGCAACACGGTTTGCCACAGCCTGTTTTTCTTTTTAAAGAGTTGTTTGTAGGTTAGTTGATTATCGGTCTGGTTACGAAGGGTATTATTCGTATAGTCCCGGAAACTACGGTTCAGCGTATCCTGTTTGCCATTCAATGATTCCCCGATATCCGTACCGGTTGTCTGACTGGTCTTGAACGAATTCGTGGTCACAATTTTAAAAGACGCCAATGAATCCAATTTCCATTCATACTTACCATTGATGGAATGCTGCTGGTTGAGGGCATTCTTAGTTGAATACTTGTTGGAATAATTTAACCCGGTTGGTAAAATGTTCTGGGTGAGGGTGGTCCCAATATTGGTTGTCCCTAAACTATTGAACCGATAGGAGAGATTGATATTGCTTTTATCGGCATTCCATTTATTACTGAATAAGGCGCCGGCCGTGTAAGCATCTGGTAAACCCCGTAAATTCCAGTCATTAAAATCATCGCCGCCACTGAAACTGAAATAGTAGCCACTCAGTTCATCATACTCAGCATCATTTTCAATACCCAGTTTCTGGCGGTCTTCCCAGTTCAGGCTGCCGGCATTGATATTGGTCCGGGTTCCAAAAACAGAAAATTTCTTCTTGCCCATAAACCGGTTATAAAGCAATTTACTATCTATGTATTTATTAAAGTCAGTTCCAGCAATGACTTTACCAAACGAACCTTTCTTCGCATCCTCTTTCAGTTTGATGTTAACAGTTTTGCCTTCATTGCCCGATGTAATACCGGTGAGCTGTTGTTGTTCTGTTTTTGTTTCAAATACCTGTACCCTGTCCACCGCTTTGGCTGAGATATTTTGTGTCGCCATTGTGGGATCATCGCCGAAAAATTCTTCGCCATCTACCAATACCTTATCCACCCGTTTGCCTTGCGCCACGATTTCTCCCTTGCTGTTCACCGTAAATCCTGGTAATTTTTTCAACAGGTCTTCCACGGTGGCACCTTCTTTTACTGCAAAACTATCTGCTACAAATTCGGTTGTATCTCCTTTAATACGGATAGCCGTTCCCGTTCGGATGACCACCTCATCCAGTAGTTTACTTTTTTGGGTCATATTAACTTCAGCAAGATTTACATCAGTCCGTAGATCAAGGCCTTCCATATAGTCGGCAAAACGGGGGTAACTGACCAACAACACGTACTGACCGGTATCAGCTTTGGGCAATACAAATTTTCCATCTTTATCGGTTCTTGTAAAGGAAACCAATGTTGTATCCGACTTTCGGAGGAGGGAGATAACAGCTAAATGGAGATTTCTTTTTTCTGAAGAGTCCGTCACTTTACCGCTTATAGAGGCCTGTTGTCCCTTGGCAGCGACAAAAGCAATTAGTAACAGGCAGGTGAATACAGCCGGTTTAAGCATGTGGTTATTTGGTTTATTCAGAAAAATATCGATTTGGCTACACTTCAGAGCTGACATTTATATGAACTGTACAAAATTGATGATTTCTGGTATTATTAGAGTAAAGCAGAACATATACAAATGTTAATTTTCCAGTAAAAAGATGTAAGTTGAGTGAGATACAACTTTCATAAAATTTCTCACGAATGCCGTCGAAAAAAAAAGATACTGGAGCTGCTCTGACAGACAATAATGATGACTCCAACAAGAATTTGCCTCTTGCTGCAAATAATCAATCAACAGATTCTAAAAATCAAAAATATGAGGACCTGAATTTTGTTGATACCTCCAAAATTGTTTGGAATTACTCATTGCTGACTGATGAAGACGTAACCAATTACCAGAACGGCAGCAATTACCAGCTCTACAAGAAATTCGGTTCGCATTCGATCCAGGTCAACGATACTTGGGGGATGTATTTCTGTGTATGGGCACCGAATGGTACATCGGTTTCTGTAAAAGGAAATTTTAATGATTGGAAAAACAATGAGTATGAATTGTATCCGCGCTGGGATAAAAGCGGTATCTGGGAAGGGTTCATCCCGCATTTTAAATTAGGAGAAGCTTATAAGTATCATATCATCGGTTTTGCAAAACGAAAGATAGATAAAGGCGATCCTTTTGCAAACTTCTGGGAGAAAAGACCGCAAACTGCCAGTATTACCTGGGACATGTATTATGAATGGAAGGATTCAGCATGGATGACAAAAAGGAAAAAGCACAATGCCCTCGATGCACCCTGGAGCGTTTATGAAGTGCATCTCGCTAGTTGGCAGCGACCGGATAAAAACGATGAAGAAATTTATAATACCTATGACCAGATCACAGAACGATTGGTGCCCTATGTGAAAGAGCTGGGTTTTACACATGTGGAGTTGATGCCGGTAACAGAGCACCCATTTGATGGAAGCTGGGGTTACCAATGCACCGGTTTCTTTGCAGCTACCTCTCGCTTTGGTGACCCGCAGGGATTGATGAGGATGATCGACGCTTTTCACCTGGAAGGTATTGGCGTGCTACTGGACTGGGTGCCTTCTCATTTTCCCTATGATGCCCATGGATTATTTATGTTCGATGGTACACATACCTATGAGTACGCAGATATGCGAAAAGGGTTTCACCCCGACTGGAACAGCTATATTTTTAATTATAAAAGGGGAGAAGTAAAATCATTTTTGATCAGTAGCGCAAGATATTGGTTTGATCTGTTTCATATCGATGGCATCCGGGTGGATGCAGTGAGCTCGATGCTCAAACTCAATTACTCGAGGGAAGAAGGAGAGTGGGAGCCCAATGAATTTGGTGGTAACGGGAATTTAGAAGCCATTGCCTTCATCAAAGATCTGAATGAAACGATCTTCCGGGATTTTCCGGATGTGCAAACTATAGCCGAAGAGGCAACCGACTGGCCGGGTGTTTCCAAACCAACCTGGCAGGATGGATTGGGCTTTGGTATGAAATGGATGATGGGCTGGATGCATGATACCCTGGATTATTTCAAAACGGATCCTTTGCTCCGGCAATTCCAGCAGGATAAGTTTTCCTTCAGCATGATGTATTACCCGGATGAAAATTTTATGTTACCACTCAGTCATGACGAAGTGGTGCATGGCAAAAGCCCTATGCTGTATAAAATGCCGGGCGACGAGTGGCAAAAATTTGCTAACCTCCGGTTGATGTATACCTATATGTGGACACACCCCGGGGCCAAGCTCTTGTTCATGGGAAATGAATTTGGCCAAACAGCAGAATGGAATTATAAATCAGAATTGCAATGGGATCTCCTCCAATTTGATGGCCACCGCTTACTCAAGGATTGTGTGAGTGAGTTGAATAATTTATTGAAAACAGAACCGGCTTTGCACGAAAACCAGTTTAACCAGGATGGGTTTGAGTGGGTGGACCTGGACCACCGGGCCGAATCGGTCATCGTTTTTAAACGTAAAGGGAAGAAAGAAACTGATGATGTGCTGGTAATTTTGAATATGACTCCCGTGGTTCGGAACGACTGGGAAGTGTATGTGAACGGGAAAAACTATATACAGGAAATCTTTAACAGCGATAAAACTGCCTATTGGGGCACCGGAAAGGTCATTAACCCCGATATAAGGTCAGAAATGGTTGATAAGGATCAAAAAAGGTACCGTATAGCCGTAAATTTACCAGCTCTGGGGGGGATCATTCTGAAATAATACTATTTTGGAACGATATTCGCTGAGATATAGGCCGTTAAGCTTTGATTAGTCAACTCCAAATTCTACTTTAGTGATGAGAAATCATTATCAATCCAATCCAAAAAGTACCCCTATGTTACGTAAGATCCTATCCACTTTTCTTGTGCTGACAGCAATGCTCGCCCAGTCTCAAACATCCGTTTCAGCTATCAATGTCGGTGTTGACAGTGCTGACTATTTCCTCCAAAAAGGTTTACTGGAAAAACAAAACGGCCGTCGGTTGGAATCATTGAAAAATTTTGAGAAAGCCGCCAGGTACGATGCGAACAGCAAACCCATTACGGTTGAATTAGCATCTGCTTACCTGGACCTGCGTCGCTACACACAGGCAAGGGATAGCTATAAGAAACTAGTGACCCTCGGTGATAATTCAGCGGCTACCTACAAGCTGCTTATGACACTTTCTTTCCAGCTAAAGCAAAACGAAGACGTGTTGCTCTATGCAGATAAGCTGAAAACTGCGGACCCCGCTGAAAAAGTTTTGTATTACGTGGGCCGTGTGAATTATGACATGGATAACTATGGCGATGCGATCAAATACCTTAACGGTGCTGCCAAAGAAGATCCTACCAATGCTGAAATTCCTTACCTGATAGCCCATAGCTATGCAGATATGATGAACTTCAAACTGGCGATCCCTTATTTTCATAAAGCCCTCGAATTAAAGCCTACTGAAAGCTATTGGATTTATGAAATGAGCCTTATATACTATGCGATGAATAACGATAAGGAAGCCCTGAAGTACATGCTGGAAGCAGCAGAAAAAGGACTTAAAAGAGATAATGATTATTTAGAGAACCTGGGTATTGCTTACCTGAATGTTGGCAACCTCGATGAAGGGGTGAATATCCTGAACGAGATCCTGAAAAGAAAGCCCAGTGATATGAATATCCTGAACATGGTTGCTGAAGCTTATTATTATAAAGGTAAATATGACCCGGCAATTGAGTACTGGGACAAAATCCTTGAATATGATAAAACCAATGCTTCTGCCTTATATATGATCGGTATGTCATTCCAGAAGAAAGGTGGAAAAGCCAATATGGATAAAGGTATTGCCCTTTGCGATAAAGCGATCGAAATGGATCCTTCGCTGTCGAACCTGAAACAAAAGAAGATGATGGCGGGGATGTAGGGTTAAGAAATTAAATGAGGTTGCTTCGGCAAAGCCTCGCAAGAGGAAAAGAAGAGTTCACCTGAACATTTCTTTTCCTCTTTTTTTGTCTGAAATACAACACTAACTATTCCCAATCTTTTAAATCACGAATGGAAGAAAATCAGCAATCTATCCGCAGAACAAGCTTACATTCTTTCCGGTACTTTAATTCCTAACAAGCCCATCCCTGATGCAATAACGTTCGCAGTCATCTCAGAAAGCTGCAGTCGTAGTTCTTTCTTTTCTTCCGACTCCGCATTCATAACGGAGTGTTCGGTATAGAACGTGTTAAATGATTTAGCCAGGTTAAACACATAAATAGCGATCACAGAAGGGTTATGCTCAGCAACTGCCTGTTCAATGATCGTTGGATATTGCTCCAAAGAAATAATAAGATCTTTTTCAAGTTTAAGAAGACTCCCGACTCCCGACTCCTGACTCCCAACTCCCGACCGCTTCCTCAGTATTGACTTGATCCTTGCATGCGTATACTGTACAAACGGACCGGTGAACCCATGAAAATCGATGGACTCTTCCGGGTTGAAGATCATTCTCTTTTTGGGGTCCACTCTTAACAGGAAGAATTTAAGAGCCCCAAGGGCAATCGTATCATATAACTCCGCCAGTTCGTCTTCCGCAAAATCTTTTACTTTCCCCAGTTCCTCCGTTTTATTCTTTGCGACTTTCACCATTTCTTCAATCAGTTCATCCGCATCCACTACAGTGCCTTCCCGGCTTTTCATCCGGCCGCTGGGCAGTTCTACCATGCCATAACTTAAATGGTAAATACCATCCGCATAGGGCTTACCGAGTTTTTTCAGGATCAGTTTCAACACTTTCATGTGATAGTTCTGCTCATCGGCGATCACATAAATACTTTCATCATACTTAAAATCCCTGTATTTTTCTTCTGCAAGGCCAAGGTCCTGCGTAATGTAAACGGAGGTCCCGTCTTTCCTCAATACTAATTTCTCATCTAATCCTTCATTAGTCAGGTCGATCCAGACACTGCCGTCTTCCTTTTTAAAGAAGGGGCCTTCCTTCAAACCTTCTTCCACAAATCGTTTACCCGGGAGGTAGGTTTCACTTTCATAATAGGTTTTGGCAAAATCACTGCCGATACGCTTATAGGTCACATCAAAACCTGCATAGACCCAATTATTCATTTTCTTCCAGAGCGCAATCACATCCGGCTTTCCGTTTTCCCAGTCCAACAGCATTTGCTGGGTGCCTTTCATGATCGGCGCTTCTTTTTCCGCCTCTTCTTTTTTCAAGCCCCCGGCTATTAATTCCGCTACCTGTTTTTTATATTCATCATTGAAGCGAACATAATAATCGCCCACGAAATGATCTCCTTTCTTGTTAGCAGACTCCGGGGTAGCACCATTGGCAAAGAGCAGCCAGGCGATCATACTTTTACAGATATGGATACCCCGGTCATTGACGATACAGCTTTTTATGGTCTCATACCCGCTTTGCTTCAGTATCTGGGCCACGCTCCATCCCAGGAAATTATTTCTTAAATGACCAAGATGGATCGGTTTGTTGGTGTTAGGAGAGGAGTACTCCACCATCACCTTCTGGCCTTTGGCCGGCCGGGAACCAAATTTTGTATTCGCATAATTAGCTACAAGAAAACTGAGCCAATACTTATCCGAGACAGTCAGGTTCAAAAATCCCTTAATAACATTATGCGCTGTAAAAATTTCCGGGTTGGCTTTGACCAATGCCTCCCCAATTTCAGCACCCAGTTGTTCGGGTGGTTTCTTTAATTGCTTCACAAAAGAGAACAATACCAGGGTATAATCACCTTCAAATTCTGGTTTGGTCGTATTGATGGTCAATTCAGATTCCTGGAACCCGATAGCTATCGGTTCCTTTCCGTATAAATTCTTTAACTCCGTTACAATAAGTGGCTTTATCTCGCTTACAATGCTCATCCTTTCTTGTATTTATCCGCCAAATTTACAACAGGAAGGCCCCACAACCTAAATTGACTCCCATAAGCAGTGTTTTTCAATTATTTTAACCCTGTATTCTACTTTACTCTTTTTCTCTCTTAGCTATTACCTTTGCCACCATTCATGCGAAAACATATTCATAGCGCAAGAGACCTGGTACTGCCCATCATTGATTTCTTTTACCCGCCGTTCAGGAAACTGATGAACCTGCAAACCTTCCGCTATGCGGCTTCAGGGGGAGGAAATACCCTGCTGGGTTTGATCATTTACTATATCAGCTATAAGTATGTTTTTGCGGAAAAAATATTTCATTTTGGCTTTTACGCTTTCGAAGGTCATATTGCCGCCCTGATCGTTACCTTCTGTATTACTTTCCCGGTCGGGTTCTTTATGTCAAAATACGTGGTGTTCGTTGACTCCAAAATGAAGGGCCGCATACAGTTGTTCCGGTATTTTATGGTCTGCCTTTTCAATCTCACCCTTAACTACCTGTTGCTAAAAGTATTTGTAGAACGGTTTCAAATCTATCCTGTGCTGGCGCAGGTTATGACCATCTCGATTGTTGTAATATTCAGTTATATCGCCCAGCGAAATTTCTCCTTCAAGGCCAGCTTACCGGACGAAGACACTACAGACTAAAATTGATGGATTCAACTTTTACAGACAGCTCCCCGGCACAATTGCTACGGATAACCAGGTGCTGCTGCATCGGGTAAATGCCCACCAGGGAAATATCTTTGATCGTACCATAACTCCGGATGCCTTTTACCCATTCCTTGTTTAGCTCTTTATTGATACTCAGTTTGGCGCTGTCTATAAAGTCCTTTAACTCAAACCGGGCATTCTTACTTATTTCTTTGGTTATTTTTTTATCAAAGATCCAGTCGGCCGAGCCCAGTAATACATTTTTTGATTTGATATCAAAATCAATATCGGCGATCTCAATAGCTTTTTTATCCTTATCATATACGGGTTTACCAACCAGGTACACCACACCGCTGTTGGTACCGGAGAATTTGATCTTGATAATCATTTTCTCAAATCCACCGCCATATACTTTACACTCGTCAATGATAAATTTCTTTTTTACAAATGCTTTCTTAAAATCAAATTCCTTACCGACAAGGTTTTGATTCATGAGTGTACTCAACGAGTCATAGCTCAGCACCGCATCCAGGAAAACACTGAACCCGGGTTGACGGCTATAAGAGCCAATACTAGGGATGGAAGATTGTTGCTCCACCGGTTTCTCAAAACTGATCGATGGTTTGGCAGACAGGCCTATAAAAATATTCAATGAATCATTTAGCGCAAAGATGTTATTGATACGGATCTTTTGCGGGTTGATCTTCAACCAGCCCAATCCATAAATATTATACACTTTACTCAACTGGTTCCATACCTGCTGAAAGCGGGGCTTGAGATCAACTGTTCCGTAATTTTTATCCAGATCTTTTTTAGCTGCATCCAGTTCCGTGGTCAATCCTTTCATAACCTGTTTGGTAATATCCTGACCCCAGAAACAAACCTCGCATTTATCGAGGGGTTGTGGTTCATTTCTTTTGATCGCCAGTTTTACTTTAAAATCGGGTTGAATGCTTAATGAATTAGTGAAAGAAACATTCACCCTTCGCTCACTTTCACTACCAAAGCCGCAACGACAGGCAGGTGTCCAGGGAGAAACTACAGTGCCATTCACACAAACCCTTGAGGAACCGATTATTTTATAATAACCAGTAAAACCCAGGTTCATAGACATACCGGTAACCTTCATTTGCAATTTACTCCGGCGGAATACATATTTGAAACGGGTATCGCAACCTTCCTGCACCCAGCCATCGGGATAACCGGAAGAAGTGAACAGGGTATCCACACTTTTCTCCGCCATTGTGTAGACCGGCTTCAGGTTGATCTGGATGGGGATATTAATCTCCGAACTCGGTAAGGAATCTAATTTAAAATTACCGGGAGAAAGATCAGGATTCTCCGGGTTGATTTTTTGAGCATAAGAAGTAACGGCAGAGAAAAAACAGATTAAAACAACAATTCTTTTTCCTTTCATATTTCTATGGTGTTTTGCCAGGAAGAAAATAAGACGGAAAGAATACTTATCTCCTTCCCGTCTTACCGGCTAAGTTAGTAAGTAAAAATAGCCAAAGAAAGGCTAGGGAAATGTGAAGAATTACGGTCGAAATAATAATTATTTACGAAGTAGTTAACAGGGCTAAAGCTTTCTTCATACAAATACTGGTTGCCATACCGATGTATGGACCGTAATTCGGGATCACTTCATATCCTTGTGCCCGGTATAAACGGATCGCCTCCGGTTGATTGTTTCCTAATTCCAAAACAGTTGCAGCATATCCAAGTTCCGCTGCCCATTTTTCCAGTTCCGCAAGGATCGCACGGCCCGTACCTTTTCCTCTTTGCCCTTCGGTCACGTACATCCGTTTTACCTCAACAGAATCAATTTCGAATTTTTTGAAACAGCCACAACCCATTGGCTCATCATTTTGATAAGCAATAACGATTGTAGAAAGATCTTCTATTTTATTGTACTGATCATACACAGCCTGCAGGGTGCCGTACCTGGCAGCAAGGTCCTTATCCAGTTTTTGCACCAGCATATGAAAATCGGTATCATCGCTATTGGTTCTTTTAAGCAGGATCATCTTCTTATTTTTATTAGTAAAATATCCAGCAAGCCGCATCAACTATTCCCCGGATTCTTCCATTGTTTACCCAACCGCTCTATCGTTCCGTTGATCCTTTCTTTTTTTGTTTCTTCCCGCTTTGCCGTTACGATCCACTCGATGTATTCTTTTTTATTAGAAAACGAAAGCATATCAAAATAATTCGTTTCCTTTTTATTTTTTTTGAGTGCCGCTTCCAGTTCGGCTGGCAATTTTACTTCTTTTGTTTTAGGATTTACCCAATTGAAAATTTCCCGCGGCGCTTTGGGTTGCGCAGCTTTCTTCTTATCCGCAGCTGTTTTGGCACGGAACCCAAATACAGACCAGGTATCATCAAATGAGATCAAATTGATCCAGGCTAGTTTATCGCTTTCTGCCAGCAAACAATCCCAGCCTTTATCCCTTGTCAGGTCTGTTTGGATCTTTGAAGACAGTTTCGGGTAATAGACCCACACGATCAGGTCCGGGTTTACCAGCTTCATGAGCTTACTCATTTCTTTTTCTACTTGTGCCTTGCTCAATACAAACCAATGCACCTGCTCATAGGTTTTACCTGTATCCGTGATCGAAACGCCCGTTGGTAATCCCTGCAATCCTATTTTGAAACCGCCTGTCGCATACCCTGCGAGCAAGGTGTAACCATGTTTGATCTTTTGTTTCTCCGAAATTGTAGTGGCCATACATTGCAGCTTTGTACTAAAATTATAGAGTTCCACCCATTTTTTATTAACAGTTCTTGTTTTGGGAACCAGAAATTCATTTAAAATGTTGAACTTTCAGAAAATAACCTTGTATGAAATTCAAAATCTTTTTTGCTGCACTTATTTCTTTTTGCAGTTTCAACGACCTGGAGGCTCAGTTTTTTTGTATACCGGAAGCAGCAGATATCTTCTCATCAAAAGCAATGAAAGAAATAAACACCCGCCATATCAGCTGGGTAAAGATTACCGCGACGGATATTAAATCCGATAAAATTTCGGTTGATGATGTACAGGGGCTGGCCAACAGCTATGCAGAAAATCTTAAAATCGCTGATAGCGACATTATGGCGATGGTTTTTTTGGTGATGATGGAAGCATCCAAAAGTGCACAGGAAGATATGAAAGCTATCATGGCCGGTGTAAAAGCAACGAATGAGCAAAAGAAATCCCTGCGGGAAGCCATGACCCAACTAAAGAAAAAGAAAAACGAAAAGAAACCTTTGCTGCGAGCCGACTATGATTCATTAAAAAAAGTATTGGCGACCGCTGACCTCGATTCGGTTAAAAAAACATCTCCGACTGAACAACAACCAGCTAAACCTGCAAGAACTACACCTGTATCCAATACTGAACTCAATCAACTCATGGATGAATACCGGGATAAACTGGATAGTATGAATGAGTTGGGTGAAATGCAATCATTGCGACTCCAAATGGTCATGGACAGGATAAATAAATTAATGAGCACCCTTTCCAACCTTTTTAAAAAAGTATCAGATACCCAAACGGAGATCATTTCAAATCTGAAATAAAAGGATTAACGTGCAGCATAATAGTTTAAATTCTGCCTCCGCTGAAAAAAACTTCACGCTGAGTTCGCGGAGGGTTTATATCATTTCTCTTCTGCATTCCCTGTGCACACTGTGTGAAAATGATAAACCCTTCAGATTGGATTCTTTAAGGCTAAATCCGAGCCAGGGTCACCCTCCAAACTCTCCTGATTTAGCCTCCCGGCCCATGGCCTGTCAGCCTAAGAAAAATCATACTGACAATTTTGCACTTTCCTGCCCGGCGGCATAATGATTGACTACTTATAACGAACTCATTAAAATTTTACAACATGGGAAAGATAATTGGAATAGACCTTGGAACCACCAATAGCTGTGTTTCTGTTATGGAAAACAACGAGCCGGTGGTGATCGCCAACGACGAGGGACGTCGCACAACCCCGTCAGTAGTGGCTTTTTTGAAAAATGGCGAACGTAAAGTGGGTGACCCGGCCAAACGCCAGGCCATTACTAACCCTCAAAATACCATCACTTCGGTGAAGCGTTTTATGGGCCGCCAGTTTGATGAAGTGACGGAAGAGATTAGCCATTGGAGCTATAAAGTAGCCAAAGGTGACAATAATACTGTCAGAATTGACATAGATGGCAGGCTCTACACGCCGCAGGAGATATCAGCCATGGTTCTCCAGAAAATGAAGAAAACCGCCGAGGATTACCTGGGTTATGAAGTGACCGAAGCCGTTATTACTGTCCCGGCTTACTTCAACGATGCCCAGCGCCAGGCGACAAAAGAAGCAGGTGAAATTGCCGGCCTGACCGTTCGCCGGATTGTGAACGAGCCTACGGCCGCTGCCCTGGCTTATGGCCTTGACAAAGGCAAGCACGACCAGAAGATCGCCGTATTTGACCTTGGTGGTGGTACATTCGATATCTCCGTACTGGAACTGGGCGATGGTGTATTTGAAGTAAAATCAACCAATGGTGATACCCACCTCGGTGGTGATGACTTTGATAAAGTGATCATGGATTGGCTGGCTGATGAATTTAAAAAAGACGAAGCGATCGATCTGCGTAAAGACCCGATGGCTTTACAGCGTTTGAAAGAAGCGTCTGAAAAAGCCAAAGTGGAACTGTCTTCTTCATCTGAAACAGAGATCAATTTGCCCTATATCACTGCTGTGGACGGCGTGCCCAAGCACTTAGTAAAAAAACTGAGCCGTGCAAAATTTGAACAACTGGCTGATAATTTATTTGCACGTTGTTTGAAACCCTGCGAAGCAGCATTAAAAGATGCCGGGTTACCCGTAACAGACATTGATGAAGTGATCCTGGTAGGAGGTAGTACCCGTATCCCGAAAGTGCAGGAGATCGTAGAAAAATTCTTTGGTCGCAAACCTAACCGCAGTGTAAACCCGGACGAAGTGGTAGCCGTAGGTGCAGCCATACAAGGTGCAGTAATGACCGGTGAGATCAAAGATGTATTGTTGCTGGATGTAACACCACTTTCACTCGGTATCGAGACCATGGGAGGTGTAATGACAACGCTGATCCCTTCTAACACAACGATACCCACTAAAAAATCGGAAGTATTCTCAACCGCCAGTGACAATCAGCCCGGTGTACAGATACATGTGATGCAGGGAGAAAGAAGTATGGCGAAGGATAATAAGAGCCTCGGGATTTTTAACCTCGATGGCATACCACCGGCACCAAGAGGTTTACCACAGATCGAAGTGATATTTGATATTGATGCCAACGGTATCTTACACGTTACCGCCAAAGATAAAGGCACCGGTAAAGAACAAAAGATCCATATTGAAGCAGGTTCTGGATTAAGTAAGGAGGAAGTGGAAAAAATGAAAGCGGAAGCCAAAGCCAATGAAGCAACCGATAAGGTTGAGAAAGAAAAAGTTGAAAAGTTGAACCAGGCCGATAGCTTAGTGTTTCAGACCGAGAAACAATTAAAAGAATACGGCGAAAAGATACCTGCAGAAAAGAAAGCTGTTATCGAGCAGGCCGCTGAAAAACTGAAAGAAGCTCATAAGGCCCAGGATATAGCTGGTATTGATACACATCTTGCTGCATTAAATGCTGCATGGGCAGCGGCCAGTGAGGATATGTATAAGAATACACAAGAGCAGGCACCGCAGGCCGAAGGAGATGGACAGGATAATGGTCAGGCTTCTGCAAATGCAAAGCAGGAAGATAATGTGACGGATGTGCCGTATGAGGAGGTGAAGTAAGAATAGTATCTTTATTGAAATAACTTTATTGGTAAAGCCCTTGCGAAATTCGTAAGGGCTTTTATTTAATAATAGGTTCTTATTTTAGCTTCGGTGCGTATATCACGCACCAATTTCTTTTTCCGCCTTGGTACATGTCTCACGCACCAACTTCTTTCCTACATCTCCCCTCCAACAGCAGATTCAGATTTTAGGAAACCCAGCAGTGGGACACTTCGGAAAAAAATAAGGTTTATAACGCTGTCATTAACTGATCCACCGCAGACCTTGCCATTGCTTTAATATTCTCTTCGTATTGAGTCAAATATTCGCTTGTAGCGTTTCTGACTGATTGATAATAACGGGTAACTTTTATTTTGTTCGGGTCGGGTAAGGTAATGACACCTTTTTTTGTTTCAACACCATTGCTTCCCGTTTCTTTGTAAGATATTGTCATCTCCTCGTTCTGTGGCAAAAGATATATTTTTGACCAGTGTACCAATAACAGAATATGGGTGTCATCATTGTAAGAAAAAGAGAGAGGTACTTTATCAATACTTAATTCTAGTTTTCCGCCATTTAATTTTCCATTTAACTTTTTAGTATTGGCATAGGAGGAAAAGGCAGTGCTAAACTGGTTGATCGGGATCCTGGGATTAAGTGTGCAGGAGGTCTGGTAATAAATCCTGATATAAATGATAAATGGGAGAACTTTTTTAGTTTTTTTAACTGATTGTGAAGGGACAGTACTTTCCGTATTTAATGGCGAGGTAATGGTTATATAATCACTTTTGATCTTTTTAAGATCGATATTTTTCCCATATCGGCTCGTTACATATCTGTTCATCTTTTTTTCACTGATGCAGCCCGTTGTGGTGATCAACAGGATAAAAAATAAAGCAACAGTAAACTTATTATAACTTCTGTATGACATAGTGTATATTTTACAAGGCTTCAATGTACGATATATTTTCTGACCAACGGATTGGTGCGTTGCACGCAGTGGTCGGTGTTTGTATTTCACCGACCACATGGTTTAAGGATATCTTCTTTTACCACCCGCAGCTACGAGTCCCTCTTCGGAAAGGCTTGAAGTTAGTTACTGTATCCGGGAAAAGACTCGTCGGGGAAGAAAATTTCTTTCCTTTCGCCATGGTGCTTGTCTGACTCACCAATTTCTTGACGAGTTTTCTCCAAAAATAACTTTTATGAGAACATTCGTAACAGAGCTGTCGATGGTTATAAAGTATATAATATTGTAAAATGAAAAGAACCAATAAACAGGTATTTTTTGTAATTATAGCTATAAGCACGATGAGCTGCAATGTAAATTTGAATCCGAAAGAAAATAAAATTTTTGTAATTGAAGAAAAAAGGCTTGATGACAATAACGCTTTCTTTTGGTTTAAAGGAACCGGGCAGATAACACATAGTAGTCTTAGTTATTTTCAATTAGCTAAGGATAAATGTGATTTATCCTTTAAAAAGGCTAATGCATATTGCAATGAACCAATTCAGGTATATGATATCAATAAGGATACAGTTTTTATGTTAACACAATCTGAAATAATATCCATTAAGAAAACGAAAGTTTTAAAATAAAATCGGTAGCTTATTCAACAGAGATTTATGAAGTAGATAAAAGACCAAATGAGGCGCAACAATAATTTTAGATTCAGTTTGCAAAAAATATAATAGACTATAGCTAAGAAACCAGGCTCCAAACCCTTGGTGCGTAAGACACGCAACAAGGCTGCTAAAATGTTGTGGTTAGTCCAACCCCTTACTCCCTGTCTCACGCACCAACTTCTTTCGGTATGTTTGTCAAAAGAAGTTAAATGAAAAATCTTGCTGCGTTAATAAACGAATTGGAGAATAAACTCCCCTTCATTGACCAGAAGAAGGAAACTATATCACAGGTTACTGTTGGCTGGCATATGGAGCATAGTTTGCTGGCCTTTATAAAAATGATCAGTGCTGCAGAGCAGTCTAACCCTGAAAATTATAAAAGTACATTCAACTTGAAACGTACAATCGTCTTAACGCTGGGGAAAATTCCAAGAGGCAAGGCGAAAGTACCCGACTCTGTAAAACCTGCCGGAGAGACAACCATGGCCAATATCACCGGATTATTTGAAAAAGCAAAACAAAAAGCAGAGTTATTCGACAAATTAAACCCTGCTCATTTTTTTACGCATCCTGTTTTTGGTGATGTGAAGGTAAAACAGGCCCGCAGGGTAATTGCTATTCATATTTATCACCACATTAAAATCATCAATGACATTCTACGCAATCAGTAATGACTTGTAAATCCTGAATAGTTTTTTTCTTTTCTACCAGCTTCTTTATGCTATCCGGCTGATGCATCATTTGCCAATGGTCATCCATTAGCTGCACGGGAATATGAAAACCGTAAAACGCAATCGAATCCTATCTTTTTTTATAGAAGAATATTACTTTACAAGTGGCTCTTATTCCTTTATTACTTATTCGATCCTGGTTAATTTCATTTTCCAGTTCCATTCCCAGCTTGCTCCGGAATCCGCTGAAAATGCCTGCTACCATTCCGGGTGCTCCGGGTTGGTAGCATCCCATTGGAACAGCATTACGATCGGTATACCATTATACATATAATTAGTATAAAACTTTCCCACCCTGTTTTCAAAAGAACCGGTAACAGGGTGTTCATCCATACTGCAGTTATTACTATCGATCCAGTAAATGGTCCACAGTTTTGTAAGCGGGTTAAAAAGGCGGATCGCCATTCCTTCAAAAGACTTCCCGTCAAAGCTGGCATAATAATTTTCCACGTTACCAAAGCTGTTCAGTGTTTTTCGCATATGCAGTTCGGATTTAAATTCGATCCACTCATGATTACCGGCCAGTCTTGTTTTTAATTTTCGGTTATGCACTTTCCATTTCCCGGATAAAAAATCAAAATCATTTTCCGATGAGCCGGCAAAAGGCTTAACAGGAAATAAAGTTGGGGCAGAAAGTGTCGTTTGTTCCATGATAGTTCTTTTAATGTAGTAAATGCTTACAAATCTACCGGCAGCTACTGACAACCTTATGGCAGCCTGTTTTAATAAATTTAAACAAAAATGAATGAAGCTGACAGTATAGTTTTGCTGTTTGGTTAATTTACCTGGTCAGGGATTTTAACATTAACTTCATATTGCCAGCTGTTATTCTCCAAACAAACAAGTTACTATCAGCAGTTAATGCCGGGGAGTAATAATTCCCTGCTTATTTGGCAGACTTTTTATAAATGGTGCTTTTTTTGCGGTTACAGTATTTTCTTACTTTTAAAAGCAAATTATGGAAATAGAAATTTTTACTCTTGCCGACTTTGCCCAAGACAATAACTCAAAGCTGACTATTGTAGGCACTTTTGACAGTATCAATGCTAAACAGTTCCCGGTAGCGCACCCTGCTTGTACCATTGCCTGCCGTATGCGTTTTGGTGTTAAAGAAACCGGCCCGCATGATTTTAAACTCAGGCTGATCGATGCAGCCGGCAAAGAGATCATTCAACCGATAGAGGGCAATATCACGATCGGTACGCCGCCTAACGGGCAGTTTGCCTCTATGAATATTGTTGTCAATTTCAATCAACTGAAATTTGATACGGCCGGCCGTTATTCATTTGAATTGTATATCGATGGTGACTGGAAGTCGGGGCTGCCTTTATTTTTGAACCAGATGGCCTGATAACTATTTATTGATTGACAAATGGCTGATACGGCACAACCTGAATACTGGCTTCGAGGTCCGGTAGCTAATATACCGGCGCTGCTGCAACCGTGTGCGCATGCTTTGTTGCAGGCAAGACATGAGATCAGACAGGCCCTGCTCAATTTCCCGGAAGAAAAAATATGGTCTGCACCCGCCGGCGTAGCTTCCGTGGCTTTTCACTTGCAGCACCTTTCGGGTGTACTTGACCGGTTGTTTACTTATGCGAGAGGGGAGCTGTTAAGTGAGGAGCAATTAGCTTACCTGTCCGCAGAAGGAAAGCAAAATGACCAGGTTAATTTAGCTTTATTAATACAGTATTTTGCTGCACAGGTTGATCATGCACTTACACAATTAAAAAACACCAGTGAAGCTGCATTAACTGATGAAAGGGTAGTGGGCCGTAAACAAATTCCTTCTACGGTTATAGGATTATTATTTCATGCAGCAGAACATACCATGCGGCATACCGGGCAACTGTTGGTTACGATAGCTGTACTAAAGCAGTAAATATTTTTTATTCCTGCTGCTTATCCATTCATTTTTCGGGTTCTATTTAATCAAAAAAAATCTTACTTCCATAAAACCAGTCAATTATAAACAGTAAAAGATTTTATAATTTCATTTATAATTTATCTGTTGTTTTGCTTGTTAGCTGTATTTTTTGCGTACATTTGCATCTCGAATCTGAGTTTATAGCATGCTTGCTACGGATGATTGAATGCAACACTTCTTGTAACGATTCTAGTGTTTTCTCCCGGTTGATCGCTCAGAAAAAAACATAGTGTAATTTATTAAACCATAATATCATGAAAATTGATTTGAGGCCATCTATTGTACAGATGGAACCAGAAGTTTTGAATAACCTGGTCAAAGAAGTAAAAGAAACATTGGCAACAGATATCGAACTGCCTGCAGTAAAAAGACGTTCATTTACCCCGGCTGATCTCTGGAATATCCGGAGAAACACAAGGACGGCGCAGGGTCGTTTCAGCAGGTAATCAACCTATCATTATCCGTTTCCAATTAAGGCAATGCCGGTCACCCGATAAGGGAGGGGCCGGCATTTCTCAAAGTGTAATCCGGAAATTTGCCAGACCTGGTAATCTATTTTATCTTTTGTAAATAACAATCCCGATAGGGAGAGACCAGTATCAATCAATAACTAACAGACTATAAAGAGTACGGTCAATTGATTTTCCCTTTCATAAAAAGCAAACTGGAAAGTGCTGTCGTTATTCCATATGACTTGAAAGCAGCTTCGTATTCACCTCCTTCTATTCTGGCAAGTAAAAAAAAGAAGAGCAGGCCGAACCCGATAAGCAGGATAATTAAAGTCCAGCGGGCAGTTTCATTTTTCGGATTTGCCTTTTCGATACCCTGCATATAGCCTATTACACCCGCAAAAATACCGGCTACGCCAAAGATGACGATAAAAGCCGCAGTAGAATAAAAACGGGGGTTGAGTACAGCGATTACAATATCGAACAAACTGGCTACAATAAGCACGCCCAGAACAACGATACTACAGGCTATCACTCCCTTCCATGGTATACGAAAATTCATCCCCGGAAGATACATATTTTACGATGTATAACTAAAAGAGCGGTTCCCCAAAGGTGAACCGCTCTACATGTTGGGGAAATTTTTACTAGCCACCGTTACCCAGGATAACGATCAGGGCATAAATGACACCGGGCAACCAGAATAGCAGGGTCAGCAATAAACTGATCCAAAATTTCTTGTTGATCTCTCCCTGGTGAAGATACACCGCCAAAGGTGGTAATAAGATAGCCAGTATAACAAGCAAAATGGTATTGGTACTGGGTTCTTTGCCTGCTTTTTTAGCTGCTTTATAAGCCTTTAATTCATTTTTAGCCGCTTTGATCTTTGCCTTTCTTTCCGCTTTGGATAAGGCATTGAAAGACGCTACAGCTGTTTTTACGGTTCCTGGATCAGGATTTTCTGTTGGAACAGTAACAGGAATAACAGAAGCAGCAGGAAGGGAAGTAAAAGAAGTAGTGATAACAAGGATAGCAACGAAAAAAAGTAGTATTTTTCTCATAAAAGTGGGTTTAAAATGTTTTGTTAAAATTAGAATAGTTATATCAAAACAAGTAATGTGCCGGATCTAAAAAAATAAACCCCGAACTGATCCGGGGCTAAATACTATATCGAAATAACAAACAAGCTTTACATGATATCCATTGCCTTCACAAAAGCAGTGGTCTGGAAGGGGAGGATCAGGGTAAGCCATTCCCAATGGGTGAAAATGGCAAGAATCAATGCAGCGGTAGAAGCCAGGCAAACTAACCACCAGAATCCTTTGTATTTTTTTGTTTGTTCCATCATTTCAAAATTTATGTTTCCAGCCAAAACCGGCTGCGACAGTGCAAAAATAAGGCTGCATGACTAAATGAAAAAAAGAGTTTTCAACGGGTCTGCATATATTATTTTGGAATCAACGTTCACGCCATTGCCCGTTTTCTTTTTCGTATGGCAAACGGAATAGCGATCAATGCAGCGCTCAATGCTATGATCCATTTGGTATAGACTACGAGATGATATAAACCAAACTCATCACCGATGACGGGGTTGCTTATCCACCGAAGCAAGTAAATATTTTCAGCGATATCACAGCCACATGCCAGGGTCTGTAATATGGCCAATATAAAAAGGAGTTTTCGTACCAAAGAACTACCGGACTTATCCCTCGCCATCATACATAAAGCGGCTATACCGGGATACACAGCTGCCATGAAAGCAAAATCAAAATACAGGTGATACCGAAGGATCATTTTTACCGGTCTGTCCAGGCCAGCCAGGATCGCTACTACTTTCTCTTTTGGATCGGTTATTTCCAATCCAATAATAGTAAACTGCTGACCGCCCTGCCAAAAGTCACCTTCCATCCATTTCATACAAAAGGCTGTACCGGCAAAGAGCCCCAGGCAAAAAAGAAAATAGTTTTGCCATCTTTTATAACTAATACTCATAGGTTTGCTGCAATTTTTTCCGGGTTTCTTTCAAATAAAAGTACGAACCTTGAGAGGTTTTTTCTATTTTCGTAACGTTGTGTTTCAAAAACACAACAATTGCCCTTAATTACAGAACCAACGATTGCAATGAATATCCAATTTTACTTACGATTTCATACCCGGTTTGGCCAGACGTTATGGATCACCGGCAACACCGACGAGCTAGGAAACAATGACCCGTTAAAAGCGCTTCCGCTCGATTATCTCAGTGAAGAATTCTGGGCCGGAACGATTGAACTAAAAAAGAAAGAACTCGAAAAGAATATTTCCTATAAATACATACTGAAGAATGAAGAAGGAGAATATTTATACGAATGGAGTAACGACCGGCAGATTGAAATAACAGGCAAAGACCTGCAGGAAATACAACTGGTGGATACCTGGAACCATGCCGGGGAATATGAAAACGTTTTTTATTCTGATGCATTTAACCGCGTTTTACTAAAAAACAACTATTCCAAAGGAAAAGCCACGGCTGATAAAAACTTTACCCACCTTTTTAAAGTAAAAGCTCCGTTGCTGAATAAGCATCAGTTGATTTGTGTCCTGGGCAACGCCGAAAGACTGGGCGATTGGTCAGAAGAAAAGCCCGTATTGTTAAGCCTGGATGCTGATTGGTGGACAGTTCGTTTAAACCTTTCAGGTAGTAGCTTCCCCCTTGCTTATAAGTATGGCGTTTATGATACCAAGGAGAAAAAAATCAGCCGCTTCGAGGAAGGGAATAACCGTTTGGTTTATAGCGATGCTGCTACAAAAAAACTGACCATACTGCATGACGGCTTTGTTCATCTTGCCAATAATACCTGGAAAGGGGCCGGAGTGGCTATTCCTGTTTTCAGCCTGCGGAGTAAAAACAGTTTTGGGGTAGGGGAGTTTGCAGATATAAAACTATTGGTTGATTGGGCTAAAGAGACAGGGTTGAAACTGATTCAGTTACTCCCGATCAATAATACCATGTCCACTTTCACCTGGATGGACTCCTATCCCTATTCAGCGATCTCGGCATTTGCATTACACCCCCTTTATATTAATCTGGCCAAAGTGGCGGGTAAGGAATATGCCGGGCAGCTTCGTTCCCTGAAAGCGAAGCAGCAACAGCTCAACGATTTGCCTGAAGTGGACTATGAAGAAGTGATGAAATATAAATTTTCGGTATTGAGAAAATTATATGAGGTAATGGGTGCTGATTGTTTTGAATCAGATGATTACAAAAAATTTTTTAAGCAGAATAAGCACTGGCTGGAATCTTTTGGAGCTTATTGTTACTTGCGGGACAAGTACAAAACCCCCTACTTTGAAGAATGGAAAACAAACTGCATTTACAATAAAGGAGAGATCGATAAACTATGCTCTCCCAAATCGGCTGCCCATAAAGAGATCAGTTTTTATTATTTCAACCAATACAACCTGCACCTGCAGTTAAAAGAAGCGGTAGATTATGCCCATAAGAAAGGTATCGTCCTGAAAGGAGATATTCCTATTGGTATTTCCAGAAATAGTTGCGATGCCTGGGTGGCTCCCGAAATGTATAATATGTGCTGGCAGGCCGGGGCACCACCGGATGATTTTACAGCGGTAGGACAAAACTGGGGCTTCCCGACCTATAACTGGAAAAAAATGCAGGAAGATAGCTTTGCCTGGTGGAAGCAACGCTTTGAGCAGATGAGCAATTATTTTGATGCCTTTCGTATCGATCATATTCTCGGTTTCTTCCGTATCTGGAGCATTCCTGCCAATGCGGTACAAGGCATCATGGGACGATTTGTTCCTTGCCTCCCTTTACATATCAACGAGTTTGGCGAGAACGGTATCTGGTTCGACTACAAGCGCTATTGCCGTCCCTTTATAACCGATGAAGTGTTGTACGAGGTTTTTGGCGAACTGGCCGAATCAGTAAAAGAAAAATTCCTGATCTCCAATGAATTTGGTGTGTATGACCTGGAAATGGAATATGAATCGCAGCAACAAATAGAAGAGTGTTTTGCTTCAGAAGAGGAAACACCGGAAAATGAACAATTGAAACTGGGTTTGTTTGACCTGATCTCCAACGTCATTTTATTTGAAGAAGAAAATTCACAAGGACAGGAATTTCATTTCCGTATCTCGATGGAGAAAACAGCTTCTTACCGGCACCTGATCCCGCATGTACAGGAAAAACTTAAAACCCTCTACGTTAATTATTTCTACCGTCGCCAGGATGATTTTTGGTTTAAAGAAGCCATGCATAAGCTGCCGCAACTAAAAGCAGCCACTAATATGCTGGTATGCGGTGAAGACCTCGGTATGGTGCCACATTGTGTGCCGGATGTCATGAACCAGCTCGGTATTCTTAGCCTGGAAATTCAACGGATGCCAAAGGATCCGAAGAAAGAATTTTTCCATCCCAATGATGCGCCCTATATGTCGGTCATTACGCCATCTACCCATGATATGAGTACGATCAGGGCCTGGTGGGAGGAAAACCGGGAGCAAACCCAGCATTTTTACAATCACGTGCTGGGACAATGGGGCGATGCCCCTTATTATTGCGAACCCTGGATCAACCGGGCTGTGGTGTTGCAGCATTTATATTCTCCGGCCATGTGGAGCATCTTCCAGTTACAGGATATACTTGGGATGAGTGAACTGCTCCGCCGGGAAAACCCGCAGGATGAAAGAATAAACAACCCGGCCAATCCCAAAAATTACTGGCAATACCGGATGCATATTTCATTGGAGGACCTGGTAAAAGAAAAAGAATTCAATGAAGAATTGGGTGGCTATGTTGCACACAGCGGCAGGGGATAGGGAGCCTTCAAAAAATAACAACCTTAAGAATGCTGCTGTGGTAATAATTCCTCCGGTATTTTTCATGCTACTAAAAGGGATCATTATTACAGCGCAAATTTGCTACTCACTTCATAACGCAGTTCTATTTTCTTAAAAGATAATCGTTTTTGGAAAAGGATTGACGGTCAGCTGCTTTGCTAACAGACCCGGGAAGTAATAAGGGGCGGCAATAATTAAAAAAATATTTCACCTATTGTTTAGTTTTACTGTCAGATGATTTCAGTCCAAAAATTTAATTTAAAAAATTTCTGTTATGAAAGTTTCCTACTGGCCATATAATCTTGAATTTCGTCACCCCTTTACCATTTCCAAGGGAACAAAAACGCACCAGCCAACACTAATAGTTGAGTTGGAACATTTTGGTATTAAAGGCTATGGTGAAGCCCCGGCCATTGCTTATTATAATATCCCGGTAGAAAAAATGATCGAAGACCTGGAAGCGAAGAAACCATTTATAGAAAAATTTGCCTTCACCGACCCCGAACGCTACTGGCATTATCTTCATCATTTACTCCCGCAAAACCCTTTTTTGGTTTGTGCATTGGACATCGCCGCCTGGGATATCTATGGTAAAATGAAAAAGAAAAAATTGTATGAGCTCTGGGGCGGCGATCCTTCAAAGAATCCCATTTGTGATTATACGATCGGAATAGATAGTATTGAAAAAATGGTAGCCAAGATGAAAGAAAAACCCTGGCCGATCTATAAAATAAAAGTAGGAACAGCAGATGACCTGGCGATTGTAAAAGCATTGCGGGCAAATACAGCTGCAACCTTACGGGTAGATGCCAATGCTGCCTGGGATGTGGAGACCGCATTACAATTAATTCCACAACTGCAGGAACTGGGAGTGGAGCTGGTAGAACAACCACTGGCCAAAGAGGATTGGGACGGCATGAAAATTTTATACAGGCAATCACCCTTACCCTTGTATGCTGATGAATCCTGTGTGTTTGAAAAAGATGTTGAAAAATGTGCTGCATATTTTCATGGCATCAATATAAAACTCACCAAGTGTAGCGGAATAACCCCAGCCCGTCGGATGATCGATAAAGCAAAAGAACTTGGGATGAAAGTAATGGTGGGATGTATGAATGAATCTACCATCGGCTCTGCGGCAATTGCACACCTCCTCCCGTTTATCGATGAGGTGGATATGGATGGACCTTTATTACTGGCAGAAGACCTGGCAACAGGTATCGGCTATGATTTTGGAAAGATCAGCTATTCAGATCAGCCCGGCCTTGGTATTAATTATACCGGCCTGTTTAAAAAATAAACCTGTCGGTATTTAAAAGGTAAAAAAATACCCGCATCGCAGAATCAGCTTTATTACTGCGATAATTCTAATAAAATTCGACGTTTCTGTCTCTTCTACAGTACAATAAATACAGAGTTTACGCTTACATGAATGCGGCTCAAGCCAGCATGAGATGAAATATTTGCCTGCTGTGATTTACAAATGCTAAAATATTTTGGGCACCCTTTCTACAAAAAAAACGGCCTATTGATACGATTTTGACGGCTTATACGTTATGAGTCCGGTACACCGTATCATTTAAATCCGTAATCCTAATCCTGTGAAAACACGCACCCTGTTGTTCGTACTTCTTTGCATATGCATTGGTTATTCTTCGCCCGCCCAGGAGCAGGATAAAGCTGCCACTATTTCACTTTTTACGGGTGTTATTAATTACCAGGGAGATTTGCAACCCAACAGTTTTACCCTTCGCCATGCTAATTTTGCTGGCGGTGTTTTTATCCGCAAGCCATTGAATCGCTGGTTCACTTTACGGGGTGGCATTAGTGCAGGGAAAATTGAAGCCGCTGATAAATGGAACAGGGATGATCTTAAATCGCGTAATCTTTCCTTTAGCAGTTCTATTAAAGAAGCCTATCTCGGTCTTGAAGTAACGATACTGGATATGTCAGTAGGTCGTTTTACACCCTACCTGTTCGGCGGTATCGCCATTTTCCATTTTAATCCATGGACTTTGGATAAAAACGGGGTAAAAACCTTTCTTAAACCATTGAGTACAGAAGGACAGGGATTGTCGCAATTCCCAGAGCAAAAGCCTTATAAATTAACTCAATTCTCCTTACCTATCGGAGGTGGCGCAAAATTTGCTATTAGTGATGGGTTAAATGTCGGTTTCGAATTCAGCCAGCGAAAATCATTCACTGATTATATTGATGATGTCAGCTCGCATTTTGTTGATGCGAATGTATTGCAACAGCAAAGAGGTACTATCGCTGTAGAATTGGCTTACCGGGCTGATGAACTACCTGGTGGCAGACCTTTGTTTCCTTCACAGGGTGATCAGCGGGGTACTCCAAGCGAAGCGGACTGGTATTATTTTTTGGGTACAACATTGGAGATGAAGCTCAGCAACCTGGGCAGCATGTTCAGAAGTAATAGATCTGTTGGGAGTCAGCGTTGCCCCCGAAACGTTGCCTATTAGTTACTTTTTCCATATCCTACCTACTGTTTTTATCGTCGTGCGATATAAACCCTTGTTTACTTAATTTTGTAAAAATTGAAGGGGTGTATATGAGAAAATTTTTTTTATTGATGTTTATTGTTATCCTGTATTCTTCTGCAATGGCGCAGCGGGTACATGTAGGATTATTTGGTGGTGCTGCTGCTTACCTCGGCGACCTTACCGATAAGATATTTCCTAAAAAAGTGACCAACGGTGCTGTTGGAGTAACAATTAATTACGAGTTTACCGACAGGTTCATGCTCAGGGGAGGGCTTACTTACGCCGTGGTAGGTGGTGCTGACCGGTATAGTGAAAAAGCCGATTTGAAATTACGTAATCTCTCTTTTGAAACAAGTATTTTAGAATTCAGTGCAATAGGCGAGTACAACCTGCTGAACCTGGATGAAGTTAGGTATACGCCTTACCTGTTTGCCGGGTTGGCGATGTTTAAATTCGATCCCTATACCTATGATGCCGCGGGGCAGAAACAAATGCTGAAACCCCTGAGTACAGAAGGGCAGGACATTGCCGGGTATGCTGACCGTGCTCCATATGGTCTCACCCAATTTGCCATTCCTTTTGGCGGTGGCGTTAAGTTTGCCCTTGGCGATAATATCCGGGTTGGTATTGAAGGAGGCCTTAGAAAACTATTTACAGATTACCTTGATGATGTAAGTAAAAACTATATTGACCCGGCAGATTTATTAGCAGCCCGGGGAAGTAAAGCAGTTGAACTCTCTTTTCGCAGTAATGAAGTAGGCGGCAGTTTGGTGTATCCCGGAAAAGACCAGCAACGGGGAAGTCCCAAAAGCAAAGATTATTATTATTTCACCGGTATCCATTTAACCTATCGCCTTGGAACAGGCTCCGGTGGTGGCGGTGGTGGTGGCGGCGGAAAT
>JAWXCO010000074.1:0-3304 GCA_034408705.1 Bacteroidota bacterium | reverse complement strand
TTTGTAATTACATCCGTTTTTGCGAAATACACTCAAACTTGCGAAGTTCGCTATGAAACGGAATCGGGATGGTCTAAAGCTTACACAGTTGATGTAAGTTTTCTCACTGGTAGTGAACTTAATACTGCTACCAATACATTTAAGAATTCTTCTTTTTCGACCTATGCAGTGGTATTTTGGAGTCAGGGAGAGGCAAGCGTTATTAAACTTTCCCCCATGCTTCTTTGTGGAGCAGAAGTAGATAAAAGTTGTATAACTAACACATTAGGCGATTTAAAAGGGCCAGACCAAGATGGGGATGAGTGGAAAATATGTTTGAGTAATTTTTGTTTCTAATAAAATAGATAGATTTATTTAATAATTTGATAAGCTTTTTATTTTATGAAAATTATATTTTTTATATTTCTTTTTCTTTTGAATTTACATTATACCTATTCACAAACAGGAATTTATATTTCTGCCACATACGAATTTACCAGTGAAAGAGATATAACATTAAATCACATTGATAGTGGGTCTTACCTATTAACTATTGACTTTGACGCAGTGATAAACAAGTATTTCATGTGGAGACAAAAGGGAGAAGGAAATGAAGAAGACCTTTTTTTGAAATGGGCTATAATTAGTAAGGTGGATACTAAATTCGATAAACAGAAAAATTTGGTTGTAAGTACATACGAAGCTAAATTTGAATTCTTAGGACTCCAAACTGATGACATTGTTTATCTAACTGCAATTGATGATTTAAATGATAATAGCTATAATATCTGTATTTATAATCCAAAGTATCAATCGACATCTTGTTTTTACAAATTAAAAAAAATATAACCTTTAAAAAAAGTTATTATGAAACACATAGGTATCGTTATTTTGATTTTCCTTTCCACAAGATTGTGGAGTCAGAATTTCGATTTAAAAATTGATAAGTTTAAAAATCAATGCACAGGAGAGGTGGGAAATGATATGGTGGAACCCGAAATGAGATGGTCTTTGAATGATAAAAAGGCTGAATTTTATGTTGTAAGTATATATAACTCCAACAATAAAACAACTTGGCAGTCATTTAATGTTACAAGTGTTAATATTTTAGACGATCAAGTTAATGGAAGGGCATATAAGTATACAGTTTCAAACTATAAAAATGGAAATGCTGAAATCTTGTATGTTCCGGCCGAAAAGTTTATTAAACTTACAGTTGAAGGGAACCCCTGCTCATTTACCTATTATATACATTAGAATTTTATTACCTGCTTTTGAAACTTATCATTTTCCTATTAATTTTAATTCCAACAATTGCTGAGTGCCAAACCGCTGACTGCGAATTTATTGGTTTAGATATAAAAGAGTCAGATCAGTGAAATAATGTAAGAGCAATTAATTTTTACAAATAAAGCTCTGTTATTAGATTCAAGCAATATAGTAGCATTGGGTCTCAGGGCCCATTGTGAGAATCAATTGGGTCAACATATTCAGGCAATTGCAGAGTGTACTTAAGGTGACAGTATCCGGTTTAATATCTTAAAGCTCTAAAGCTGATTATTCCGGAAGCAACTGTACCACCCTTTCGGGTCGAACTGTACCACCTTAAATGGTATGATGAAGTGATGCAAAATTAGTTTTATTTTTTGTTTCTGAGTGATGGACCTTTTAAATCAAAACGATGTGCTTTTGGAACAATCCGATCCAGTATCGCATCAGCAATAGTTGGTTCATTAATATACTCATACCATTGGTTTACCGGTATTTGCGATGCGATGATAGTTGCTTTGAGTCCATATCGGTCTTCGAGTATTTGCAGCAAAGCCAGTTTTACGTCTTGGGTGAGTGGTGCCAGCCCAAAGTCATCGAGTATAATCAGGTGCATTTTTTCTAATCCGTTAAGTATTTTATTGAACGATCCGTCAATACGGGCCAAAGCTACTTTTTCTATAAAGCGGTTCAGATTTAAGTATAGAACCTTTAAACCTTGCTGGCAAGCCTGTTGACCTATGGCACAGGCCAGATAGCTTTTCCCGCAACCGGTAGCACCGGTGATGAGGATGTTTTCAGCCCGCCTGATCCATCCGCAGTCTGTTAGTTGCAGAATGCTTTCTTTATTCAGGTTCCGGTCTTTGGTATATTGAATGTTTTCAAGCTGCGCATCATAACTTAGGCGGCTGAACTTCAATAGCAATTTTGTTTTTCGCTGGTTGCGATCTGCTCTATAAAATCTCTTGACAACAATAACCCGGATATAAATTCATGGGTCGCCACCCCGATAGAAAGACTTTGCCGCTTGAATTAGTCGCTATCCCAGCCCCTTTGTTCGTTGTGATGCTGGTGATTGACAGGCATATGTTCTTTAACACTCGTATAGCCATAACTGCGGCTGATCCGCTGGTGGAAGGCTACGCGGGTCAACTGGTCGTAAATTTCCACCGTATCCTGGGTATAAACCACCTTAAGGGTTTTTCCTATAAGTTGATATGGAACACTATAAAAGTGTTTGTCCTGACCCAGTTGCACGTGGTAATTTTTCCGCACTTTGGCCTGAACTACACAATACTTTTCAAAAGGTTTGTCAGGCAGTGGCCGCAACAAAAGTTTTTCGGTGGCAAACATGCCATTACGTGTATCGGGTTTGTTTTGAAAGCGCATGCTGTGGTGCACTTCCAGTTGGCTTAGTATGGCAGCGTTGAGCGCAGACAGGCTATAATAAAACTTGTTGCGCAAGGGAGCATATATCCTTCTGTAGGAAGTTAAGACAGCACCCTCCACATGCGGTTTATCTTTAGGTTTTGCTACCCGGGCGGTGGTACAGTTCAAACTGAAATGATCTGAGAATGACATCATCAGATCGGTAAATTCAGGATCATAGCGGTTAGCTTTTTTTACACCGCTTTTCAGATTGTCGAGCTTGATGTTGAGGGGTACACCTCCAAAAAAATAAAGTGCATGGTTAAGTCCGGCGATAAAAGCTTCCTGCTGCTGACTATGCATGGCCTCCACATAAGTATATCCGCTATATGGCAGCGTGCATACCAATACCTAGCAAGCGATCTGTTCACCGGTTTGCTGATCGATATAATGCAAGAGGTCTCCTGCTTAATCAACCTGCATAAACTCCGCAGGTTTATGCTCAAAATGAGCAGTAGCCTGTTGGATGTTTTTATATTTACCGAAGTGATAACAAAACTGTGTATAGCTATATCCTGTAGGGTTTTCTTTTTTATACTCCTGCCACAACAACAACCGCGTGACCCCCGTCCGGCTTAACTCTTTATCCATATACTCAAACTGAACTTCAATGTCCCGTTTGCGGCCT
>JAWXCO010000073.1:0-28630 GCA_034408705.1 Bacteroidota bacterium | reverse complement strand
GCCTAATTCAATTAAATACCTTTTGAATATGAAAAGACTCCCTATTGTGATTTTGATGCTAGTAGCAGGTTCATTTCTTGCCTTTAAGACGATGGGAACCGGAACCAGTAAATCCTCCATTAATCCTCCCTCCAAGTATGAGCAAATCTTGAAATTAGTGGGTTCGATGCTTTCAGAAGCACATTTCAGCCCGCAAGATATCAATGATGCCTTCTCTCAAAAAGTGTTCAAAAAATTTATCGGTGATATTGATGCCGATAAAAATATCTACCTCCTAAGCGATATGAACGCTTTGAAAAAATTTGAAACAAAGATCGATGATAAAATAAAAGGTGCACCAGTAGAATTTTTCCTGGCAGCAGGTAAAATTTTTAATACCCGGATGGAGGAAGTTGCGTTGATTTATAATGAGGCCCTCTCCAAAGCATTTGACTTTACGGTTGATGAGGAAGTAATACTGGATGCCGATAAGCTTGACTTCCCGACTTCTGAAGCAGAAAGGAAAGACCGTTGGAGAAAGAAATTAAAGTTTATGACACTGGAGCGGTACGTTGACCTGGTCGATGTAAGAGAAAAGAATAAAGGCAAAGAAGGATTCGTAGTAAAGACAGATGCGGAACTGGAAAAAGATGCCCGTGAAAAAGTAAAACGTATCATGAACAGAACTTTCGAAAGGTACCGTTTCAAATTTACTGATGATGATAAGTTCAATGTCTTTGTCAATGCCATTACGACCACGATGGACCCGCACTCAGAATTCTTTCCACCGGTAGATAAACGATATTTTGATGAAGAGATGAGCGGTACTTTTTTTGGTATAGGTGCTTCACTTCAGTATGATGATGGAAATATTAAAGTAAGCAGCGTATTGACCGGAAGTCCTGCTTCTAAATCGGGGGAAATACAACCCGGCGATATAATTATGAAAGTGGCCCAGGGCAAAGAAGAGCCGGTGGATCTGACAGGCTACGTGGTAACGGATGCAGTAAAAGTGATCCGGGGCAAAAAAGGGACAGAAGTACGACTTACAGTCAAAAAAACCGATGGTTCCGTAAAAGTGGTAACACTTATCCGTGATAAGATCGTGCAGGACGAAACATATGCCCGCAGCGCCATCGTAAAGAATGGAAGTTCGAAAATCGGTTATATCTTCCTTCCCGAGTTCTATGCAAACTTTGAAGACCCTAATGGCGCACGCAGCTATATAGATGTGGCAAAAGAAGTAGCTAAATTAAAAGAAGAGCAGGTGGATGGTATTGTAATAGACCTTCGGAATAACGGGGGAGGGTCATTATATGACGTGGTACAAATGGCTGGCCTCTTTATAGATGAAGGCCCAATCGTACAGGTAAAAGACAGGGATAATAATCCCAGTGTACTGAAAGATAAAGACCGGAATGTTTTATATACGGGTCCGCTGGCTGTCATGGTCAATGAATTCAGTGCTTCAGCATCAGAAATTTTTGCCGCTGCTATCCAGGATTACAACCGTGGGGTTATCATCGGAAGCACAACTACTTATGGAAAAGGAACCGTCCAGCGCAATATTGGCCTGGATGAAAATGGATTTTCTTTGACCAGCAATGAGCTGGGTACCGTAAAACTGACCCTGCAGAAGTTCTATCGTATTAATGGAGGCTCCACCCAATTAAAAGGCGTTAGCTCGGATATTGTATTGCCTGATAATATGGAGAACCTCAAATTAAGAGAAAAAGATGATCCGGATGCGTTGCCCTGGGACGAAATCAATAAAGCAACCTATATTAACTGGAAATCAGGGTATGACCTGAAAACAATTCAGCAGTTGGCAGCCCAACGGGTGGATAATGATGAAGCTTTTAAACTGATCAAAGAGAGTTCCGACTGGTTGTCTAAACAAAACGACAAACAGTATTCTCTGCAGATCGATAAATACCGGGCCGAGCAAAAAACCATCCGTACTACGATCAAGCAATTAGAAACACTGATGAAATTGAAAGATTCATTAGATGTATCCGTCTTGCCCAAGGAAGCGAATCGCTGGGATAATGACAAGAATAAAAAAGACCGCTATGCACTATGGATTAAAAGCCTGCAGGAAGATATCTACCTGGACCAGGCCGTGAAAGTGATGAACGATATAATCGGTCAGCAAAACCTTGCAAAAACAAATTCAAAAGAAGAACCGGCCAAAAAAGGGTTTTAAAATATACCAGATTTATTCAAAGCTCCTCCAAAAGAGGGGCTTTGTTGTTTTAGCCCCAGTCGTAAACGGAGTAAATTACTGCTAAAAAATTAAGGCAGATAGCGTTCCCTGATCACATCGATATGATGATAGATATGCCCGGTGAGGATAAAAGCCAGCGCAAGCACCGAAACAGGATTGTTATTGGCAATTCCCACCGTGCTCATTTGCTCCTTATCAAAAGAGCCAAACAATATTTCTGTAGACCGGCGCAGGGTTTTTAATTCTTCCATCATGTCGCTCCAGTCTCTCTTTTTTGCTTTCGATTGGAGGGCATAATCATTTTCATCAAAACTGGGGAGGGAAGCGGTTTCTTTCCGGGCAATACAAAGACCGCGGTAAGCAAAGACCCTTTCAGCGTCAATGATATGCTGCAGCATTTCTTTTATTGTCCACTTATTTTTTGCGTATCGGTAATTTCTTTTTTCAACGGATAGTTTATTGAAAATACGGAGCATGACCGGGGTCTGTTCTTTCATGGCGGCAACAGGATCATTTCCTTCCACCTGGTTAATATAGCGGTGATACCATTCAGGTATCGTAGAAAGATCGGGGCGGGGCATAAGTGTTGGTTATGGATAAATGATCCAGGTTATTTGTTGCCGGTATCTAAAGAATTGCTACTTCTATATAGAGTTTATTGTTTTACAGGAGTAGTAGGTGTAACGGTTGGTTTTACCGGGCTGTTTAGCGGCGCCCCAACTGTAATATCACAGCGGTGACCGGGCTGACCATGAGCAGGGTTCATACCAGCGGCAACAGGTTGTACAGTAGTAGGTGTAGTTACCACCTGAGGGCTTGTATTTACGATGGATGGTGTAAGCGTTGCAGGAGCAGTGGTCGTGGTGCTGACTGTAGGAGTTGTTGTAGACCGGGGAGCACTATTCAAAGGGGCACCTACAGAGATATCGCAACGATGACCGGGCTGGCCATGTGCCGGATTTAGTCCTGCTTCATTGGAATTAGTTGTCGTAACAGGCGGTGTATTGATTACCGGTATGCTGTTAGTGGTCGGTACAACCTTTGTGGTAGCAGCCGGCGCAGTGGAAATGACTGAATTACTCGCAGGTTGCGTAGCAGACGTATTCATGTCATTATTCACAGCCGGTGTTTCAGCTTTTGTTTCTTTGTTTTCAGAAGAACCACAGCTAACAAACAGGAGCAATGCAAATCCGGAAATGACAGTAGAAAGTTGCTTCATTCTTTATAATTTTTGGAACATAAAAGTAGGTAAGTTTTTTGAGAATTTCTTTGTTTTTTAGCAAAGGTAAAAAGCATGTTAGGTTGGGAAAAAAGTGCTTTCCCAGTACAAAAAACTGCTGATAACAATGCGGCTTTGGCAAAAAGTCTGGTAGAATTTGTGCCTGTCAGTTTGATGTGTTATCCTATTTAATTAAACGAAGCAGTACATTTCGTTAGTTAAAGGAAAAGAAAAACCCCGGCAGATCCGGGGTTTAAAATAAAGATTTTATAGCTTATCCATTCACTTTTGGCTTAACCGATGACTTAACAGGTTTTGCCGGAGCTTCAGGTTTTCTTTCACCTTAGATAGTGGATGCTAATTTGACAGCTTCATATGCATTTACAAAACCACCTGATTTACTGATCTCCGACAGAGACACCATCTCATCAGTTTCCGGATTTTTTACTTTCTCATTAAGGGGAGTAGATGATTTTTCGATCACCATTTTAACCTGTGCAGGACTAAGGGTTGGATAATATTCTAAAATGAATGCTGCAAGACCGGCAACTACAGGGGAAGCCATGCTGGTACCCTGTAAATTCTGGTAAGTATTGACACCCGGAACAGTAGAATAGATCTTTACACCCGGAGCAAATACATCCACTTCATTCTTACCATAATTGGAGAAGCTTGCGGTGATGCCACCTGCTTTGGGATCTCCGCTGGCACCCACTGTCAACCAATTGCCCGGTCTTGTTCCGTCAAGGTTTACAGGAGTAGGGTAGTTGAATGTAGTGTCAATATTCTTCGCATCATTCCCTGCTGCATGAACCAGTAATACGCCTTTGCTCTCTGCATATTTTACAGCTTCGTCCACCCAATTTTTTTCTGGAGAAAAGCCTTTTCCAAAACTCATATTGATGACCTTTGCACCATTATCTGCGGCATAACGGATGGCCAGGGCAATATCTTTATCATGCTCATCTCCATCCGGTACGGCACGAAGACTCATGATCTTTACATTATCCGCTACTCCATCCATTCCTTTGTCATTTCCCCTAGAAGCGGCAATGATCCCCGATACGTGGGTGCCATGCAAGGCAGACTTGTTGCTCACCATTACATCATTGTTACCATAGAACTTATCGTTGAAATCATCGTAGTTGTCTTTTACAACATCAGCTCTGTATGCTTTGGGAGGAGTGCTGCCGGCAGACGCTTTCTTTTCTTCACCGGCCACATAATCACCAAACCCTTCCAGAAACTCCTCGTTGGTAGTTTCCAGGGCATCGTTACCGGACATCAGGCTAAAAAGAGTATTCTTTGCTTTCTTTACTTCAGCATCGGTGGGTTCATATTCGCCCAGTTCTTTACCGGTAAATTTTTCTTTGCTCATGGCTTTGCGAAGGATGCTATCACTCTTAACACAGTTCGTGTAAGCTCTTTTCATGAAAATCAATTCCAGCCCACTGTCTTTGGAGCCGCCGGTAATTTCTTTTTCTGACCGCTTCCACATTTCGTATTGGAATGCCTCCTCTTTCCTTAAAGTAGAAGGGTCTACTTCCTTGCCCTCGAATTTGGTTTTGAATTTATGGTACACCCGGGCAGCTTCATAAGAATCCTGTTCTACATTTTTCCCGTCATTGCCTCCGATAAAATTCCAACCATAAATATCATCTACATATCCGTTTTTATCAT
The DNA here is from genome assembly GCA_034408705.1 of Bacteroidota bacterium. Classification (GTDB taxonomy): domain Bacteria; phylum Bacteroidota; class Bacteroidia; order Chitinophagales; family Chitinophagaceae; genus JJ008. Next base: position 23,525 of record JAWXCO010000073.1, on the reverse strand, counting down.
CATCAATGCCATTACCAGGTATTTCTCCCGGATTTTTCCAGAGCACCGATTTCAGGTCTTCATGCAGGGTGTCTATACCGGAATCAATAACGGCAACAATAACCGTTTTGCTTTTCAGGTTCTTTGATTTAACGAAGCTATAGGCTTTGTCAACGCTGAGACCATAATAACCGGTTGTGGCTTTATCCAGCATATGCCATCCCTTTGGAACATCATCCTTTTGCGCAAAAAGTACGGAAGACAGCAGCCCACAAAAGGCAAGCAGAGAGGTACGTTTTATTGAAATATTCATGTGTAGGTTTTTTATTTTAAGATTTTGCCACATGTTATTCGCCACAAAAATTATTATCGCTTTTGGATAAGTTGCTCAATAATTTTTATGGCTCATTTCATGTGTTAGGTTTTATACTACAAAATTGGTGTAGCGGTAAAAATACAGATTACCATTCATACATTTTACATAATAAAAGACAAGATTCAACCACTTTTTAAGATTTTTTTGACGGACGGTAACCCCAATACGTTGCCTGTTTATAGTTTCGAATCAATTTTTGGGGAATAATTATACGTCAAATTTGATTCCCTGTGCCAGTGGGAGGGAACTGCTGTAATTAATCGTGTTCGTCTGGCGACGCATATACGCTTTCCATGCATCACTGCCACTTTCACGACCACCTCCTGTTTCCTTTTCTCCCCCAAAAGCACCGCCTATCTCTGCACCACTGGTTCCGATATTGACGTTGGCAATACCACAATCGCTGCCAGCTTGTGAAAGAAATTGTTCGGCTTCCCGGAGGTTGAGCGTCATAATCGAGGACGACAGGCCCTGCGGTACATCATTTTGTTTGGCAATGGCCTCTTCCAGTGTGGAATACCTGATCAGGTATAAAATAGGCGCAAATGTTTCATGTTGTACAATGTCAAAATAATTATCTACTTCGGCGATACAGGGCTTAACATAGCAACCGCTTTCATACCCGGGTCCTTCCAGCACCCCACCTTCTACAACAAACAACCCACCTTCTTCCCTGCATTTTTCAATGGCTTTCAAATACAGCTTAACTGCGTCTTTATCGATCAGCGGTCCAACATGATTGTTCTGATCCAAAGGATCGCCAATGCGGAGTTGCTGGTAGGCAGCTGCCAATTTATTCTTTATAGAATCATAAATATCGTCGTGGATGATCAGCCTCCGGGTAGAAGTACACCGCTGACCTGCAGTACCAACGGCGCCGAATACAGCACCCAGCACTGCAATATCCAGGTCCGCATCTTTTGAAATAATGATTGCATTATTGCCTCCCAGTTCCAGCAAAGCTCTTCCCAGCCTTGCACCGACCGTAGCACCTACTGCTTTACCCATTCTTGTGGAACCGGTAGCAGATACCAGAGCTATCCTTTTATCGGCTGCCATCCATTCACCCAGTTCACGACCACCACTTACCAGACAACAAACACCTTCGGGTACATTATTTTTAGCAAACACTTCTGAAATAATGTTTTGGCAGGCAATACCACATAATGGTGTTTTTTCTGAAGGTTTCCATATACATACATTTCCACAGATCCAGGCCAGCATTGTATTCCAGCTCCAGACGGCAACAGGAAAATTAAATGCAGATATAATTCCTACTATTCCGAGCGGATGGTATTGCTCATACATCCGGTGCCCGGGACGTTCGCTGTGCATCGTGAAGCCATGGAGTTGCCGGGACAGGCCTACGGCGAAATCACAGATATCGATCATTTCCTGAACTTCTCCATAACCTTCCTGCAGGCTTTTACCCATTTCATAAGAAACCAGTTTACCCAGGGGTTCTTTATTGGCCCTTAAAGCATCCCCGATTTGTCGAACGATCTCACCTCTTTTGGGAGCAGGCATCAATCTCCATATGGGAAAAGCCGCTACTGCCTGTTGTATGACCCGTTCGTAACTGTTTTTATCAGTAGCGGTCACGGACCCGATCTTTTTTCCATCAACAGGAGAGAAAGATTCGATCGTTTCGCCGTGGGAATCGATCCATACAGTACCTGTACCAACGCCTTTATTGATGGCAGCAACGTTTAGGCTTTTAAGAAAATCCATAGTTTGTATTTAGGGTTACAAAGCTATCTCAAATCCGCCTGATAACCATCGGCCGGGCATTTGGCTACCCAGCAGGTCGCTGTATTGTTTATCGAATACATTATCGGCCTGCACAAACAACCGCCCGAATTTGCCGGGGAGCTGGTGGCCGATCTTAGCGTTCAGGATAAAATAGGAAGGAGTGATAGCCGCATTGATGGCAGCGGCTTTCTGTTCGTTCCGGTTCTTATAAAGTCCGGTGAGAGAAAATAAAAAGGGTTTTACTGTATAAGCTGCAGAAAAATTGACAAGGTATTTTGCATGCGAGGAAATATAGAAGGAAGGGATACTGTCTTTATTTTCCGACTGAAGCCAGGTAAAGCCCAGGGTGGTCATCAAGTTTGAGCTTTCACTTATCTTTTTGGTGTAAATCATATCTAATTCGGCACCGCTGGTTTTTACTTTTTCTACATTTTTGGCCAGGGCATAATTACCCGCAGGACTCAGGTTTATTTTTCTTGGCATAGCAGCATAAGGAGTATTGGACCAGTCGATCAAATTTGTATGATCTCGGTAGAAAACAGTGGCACTTATTTTCCAGTTAGCTGATACCGTATAGTCGGCACCGGCTTCTACATTCCAGGAATATTCAGCAGCCAGGTCCGGGTTGCCGATACGGCCACTGGTAACAAGGGTTTTGTTATAGTTATTATATCGTTCAGTAAAATCAGCATCGCGGATCGATTTGCCCGCTGCTGCACGGAGCGTTATTTTAGATGGAGACCACGCCATATTTATTTGCGGCACCAGCACGGACCCATAACTTTCATCCCAATCCAATCGAATGCTTTCGTTCAGGTAAAAATTATTTTTTAATTGATGCCGGAAGATCACATAGGCGGCACCATGCCATAAACGGTGATTACCCCTGTCATTGGAGCTGATCTGTTTGCGGTGTAATTGAAGGCCGGTTGTATAGCTATGGTTCTTGCTAAGTAAAGAACTGTAATATAGTTGGCTGGTGAAAAGATTTGTTTTGTTGTCGTTGGGGACTGCCGATGGCCTGAACAAGTATTGATCTCTTAATTTTTTATAAGCCACATCAAAATTCAGGGTGCCCGTTGCTGTTTTTTTAGAAAGATTAAGATGGCTCCACCAGGAATTTACTTTTTCATTGGAGGTATCACTTGAAAAAGTGGTATAGAAATTTTGTGCATTGAATTCCCGGTAGTCAACTGCTGTCCGGAAACGAAGGGTCCAGTCTTTTTTTAATTGCTGTGCTAAAGCGATATGGGCGGTGGTCAGGTGAAAAAAACCTGTTGTTCCTCGCAAAGGTTCCCCTTTTGCATTATTCGTAGTGATACCACCCGACACCATTGTTGTTTGGCCCACCCATCTTGCATAAGCATCTGCATTCACCAGGTTATTTTCACCAGTTACTATTCTTCCTTTGATCAGTTTCGTTAAAGGAGTTTTATACGCCGTAAATGTTTTGGTGATAATATGCACAACGCCTCCTACCGCTTCAGAACCATACACGGCTGAGGCAGCACCCTTTAAAATTTCTATCCGGTCGATTTCAGCAGGGTTGATGGGAATATAATTATTGAAATGTCCTGTCAGGGGATCATTCAGTTTTACACCATCAATGATAACCAAGACTTGCTGAAATGTGCCTCCACGAATAGTTATATCACTTTGTGCACCCTGTGGACCTCTTTGTTGTACTTCAATACCCGGCAGGTAACGGAGCAGTTCGTCAATGGAATGAACCGGCAATAAGGCCATGCTCTCCCCTTTGATCGTCAGTACATTTCTTCCACTTTCTTTTTGGTGTTGTAAGGATTGATTAGCAGTAAGGATCACATTTTCCAGTTCCACGCTATCCTGTTGTGCGGTTACCAGTAAAGCGTAATTTAGAAAGAATAGTATAAAGTATAAAGCCTTTTGGAATTTCATTAGGGTCAATTTGGCCACAAAAATAGGGGAGAAGGAGTAAAGAAGAAGCCTTATTGGTTGGTATGACAGGAAGTTTACAATCGGTCAGTATTGCTCCGTACTATTCGGAAAATTTTTGGCTTTTACATCTTTAATGTATTGCTGCACTGCTGTTGTAGCCTGTTCGTGAATATTGGAGTATTGTCGTAAAAAACGGGGTTTGAATTCGGTGTTGATCCCCAGCATATCATGCATCACCAATACCTGCCCGTCGCAATCCGCACCAGCACCAATACCAATGGTAGGAATAGTGAGGCTTTCTGATACTTCTTTGGCCAGCTGCGCCGGGATTTTTTCCAGCACGATCGCAAAACAGCCTGCCTCTTCCAGCAGCTTTGCATCTTTTCTCAGTTTATTAGCTTCTTCTTCTTCTTTGGCCCTTACAGCGTAGGTACCGAATTTATAAATTGACTGGGGAGTTAATCCTAAATGTCCCATTACAGGGATACCTGCAGACACGATCTTTTTTATACTGTCAAGGGCTTCTTCACCACCTTCCAGTTTGATCGAATGTGCCCCGGTCTCTTTCATGATACGGATAGCAGATGCCAAAGCGATTGCTGAATTAGACTGGTAAGATCCAAATGGCAGGTCAACTACTACAAGGCAACGTTCCACCCCGCGAATCACGGAAGAGGCATGATAGATCATCTGGTCAAGTGTGATCGGTAAAGTGGTCTCATGGCCGGCCATTACGTTGGAAGCAGAGTCACCGACCAATATCACATCAATACCGGCACCGTCAATGATCCGGCCAAAGGAAAAATCATAGGCTGTGAGCATCGTGATCTTTTCACGGGCAGCTTTCATTTTTTGCAGCGTATTGGTGGTCACTCTTTTTATTTCCTTATTACTGGTCATGGCGGAATTTTAATATGAAGTTCAGGTAATTTTTCAATTTGCAATCAAACGCTAATACCTTTCAATTTCACTTCTTCATACAGGTGATGGATAAGGCCATCGGCCAAACCGATCTTGGGAACAAAAATTTCTTCGGTATCGGCCCAGCGCATCACATTAATATAAATCAGCAGTGCTGGTACGATCACATCGGCCCTGTCTTCCCTAAGTTTATGCAGGCTGATACGTTGCTGAACGGTGAGGTTACTGAATTCTTTATAATAATCCCGGAGCAGGTCGAGTGTCAGTGGCTTGCCGTCCTTCCTTTTGGAAATTGAAAAGACCTTATTGATGTTGCCACCCGTGCCGATCGCTGTTACATGATGATGACCCTTTGTTTTGTTGCGAACGAATTCTTTCATTTCATCCCAGGCGGCTTCGTCAACCTGGTTCTTCAGCAGGCGGATCGTTCCAATATTGAATGATTTTTTGAATATCAATTTACCGTCACTGAAAAAAGTAAGCTCTGTGCTTCCACCTCCCACATCAATATAAAGATAGGACTCATCGCTGGTCATATTTTCTGCCACATGATTTTCATAAATAAAAGAGGCTTCCTGGTCGCCACTTATGATGACAATTTCGATACCAGTCTCTGTTTTTACTTTTTTTATGATTTCGGCAGCATTACGGGCATCCCGCATGGCAGATGTAGCACAGGCTTTCAGGTGCTTTACTTCGTACACATCCAGTAAGAGTTTGTATGATTTGATCGTCTTGACGATCTTTTCCACTTTAGCCGCAGATATCTCACCTTTGTCAAACACATCAAAACCCAGGCGAAGGGGCACCCGCACCAATACGGTCTTGATAAAATCTGGCACATCCTGTGGGCCGGGAATAACATCTGTTATTAATAATCTTGCTGCGTTGCTTCCAATATCAATGGCTGCCAGTCTCACGGTTTATCAGTGTTTTTTTATGCAGGTAGTTATATGTTTCTACCTGTGATCGGATTTTCTTTTTAGTTGTTCTCACATACTCGTTACTCAATTCATTATCCAGCCATCTTGCTTTTACATTATCCTGCAATTGTATATCGAGGATGTCTTTGAGTTCCTGTTTCAGCTCTTCATGCCAGATAGGACAGGTTGCTTCTACACGATGCTCCAGATTTCTTCTCATCCAGTCAGCCGAAGATATATAAACTTTCTCTTTGCCCCTGTTATGAAATACCCACACCCTCGCATGTTCCAGGTACTCATCCACGATGCTGATGGCCCGCACCGGCTTTTCATATTTTTTGTTTTCTGAGAACATGCAAAAGACACCGCGGATGATGAGCCTGATCTGCACACCAGCCCTTGCCGCATCATATAATTTCTGGATCATCTCCTCATCACTTAGCGAATTCATCTTTAAAGTAATGGCAGCGGGTTTGTTTTTCCGGGCTTGTTTTATTTCTTCATCGATCAGTTTCAGCATTTCTTTTTTTACAAATACAGGGCTGGGAATAACAACCCGGCAATCGCGCAGAAAATTCATTCCCGTCTTGGGTTGTTCCAGGTAATTAAAGATGCGGTTCACATCTGCCATTATTTTTTGATTGGCTGTCAACAGGCAATGGTCGGTATATACTTTTGAAGTTCTTTCGTTCAGGTTACCGGTGCTCACAAAACCGTAGAATAAGAAATTATTATCCTTTGTTCTTTTTTTAATAATACAGATCTTGGAATGCACTTTCATGTTGGGGATCTCGATCAACACTTTGGCCCCTTCTTCTTCAAGCCTGTTCTTCCATTCTATATTGGCTTCTTCTTCAAACCGGGCCCTTAGCTCCAGCATCACGATCACTTCCTTGCCATTTCGTACGGCATTGATAAGTGCATTGATGATCTTTGATTGTTGCGCCAACCGGTAACAGGTTATTTTGATTGTGGTGACATCTGGATCAAAAGCAGCTTCACGGATCAAATCTATTAAAGGTAAAAAGGAATGATAGGGAAAATGCAGCATCACATCTTTTTCCAAGATCACATCCGTAACCCGGCGTACCGTCAGTAAGGGGTGATCAAAAGGTTTTTTCCGGAGCCGTTTTTCTTTGAATACCTGTTCCGGGAATTCCATGAAATGGCGGAAATTGTGAATACGGCCACCGGGGATCAGGTTATCTCTCTTAGAAAGATTTAGCCGCCGCACAAGATACTCCAGTAATCCCGGGTCCATTTCCCGGTCATACACAAAACGAACGGGTTTTCCTTTTCTCCTGTTCTTAATTCCTTTCTCTATTTTTTGAATGATATTGGTGGATACGTCCTGGTCAATATCGATCTCTGCATCCCGGGTTACTTTAAAAATATGTGATTGGTATTGATCGTACCCGAAATAGGAAAAAATGTCTGGCAGGTTAAAACGGATTACATCTTCCAGTAAAATGATATGACTTTCTTCGGGTTTGGAAGGCAGGATCGTAAAACGGCCCAGTGTACGGCTGGGTATTTCAATCAGCGCATATTTCTTTTTTAAGGCACTCTCTTTCTTCCACATCACCACGGCGAGGTAAATGGATTTGTCCCGCAGCATCGGAAAATCAGGAATGTTCTCGATCATCAGTGGAATCACATCCGAACTGACCTCTTCTTCAAAATAATTGCGGACAAAATTCTGTTGTTCGTGATTCAATTCTTTTTCCGTGCGTATAAATATTTTTTGTTCATTCAGTTGTTGGGATACTTCTTCCCAGATCCGGTTAAACTCTCCCTGTTGGTTCAAGACCGTCATTTGGATTTCATCTACGATCTGCTGGGGATTATTTTCCAGGTGCATATTGGCTTTACTCCCAAATTGTATCATACGACGGAGGGTAGCTACCCGTACCCGGAAAAATTCATCCATATTATTGGAGAAAATGCCCAGAAATTTAATTCTTTCCCGGAGGGGAACACTGGGGTCTGCAGCTTCCTGCAATACTCTTGCATTAAAGGACAACCAGCTGATATCGCGGGCAATTGTTTTTCTTTTAATGTGCTGGGCCATGTAGTAAATTTTCTGGAATAAAAAACTTCTTTACAGTGTTACGAAGTAAGTAATAAAATTAAGGAACGGTACGAAAGAAAAACATTAAGTTTTTTCTGGAAACGAAACTCAGCTCTTTTTGGCCTGTGCAATGATACCTGTCGTAGAAAACCCGTCGAGTAGGGGATTTATCACAACCCGGCCACCATTGGCAATTATATCCGGGGCGCCTGCAATTTGTTCAATCGTATAATCACCACCTTTAACCAGTACATCCGGGAGCAGCGCTTTAATCAAAGTAAGCGGGGTGTCTTCTTCAAACAGAACGACCGCATCTACTATTAGCAGGGATGCCAGCAGGAGAGATCTTGACGCCTCGTCGTTAACAGGACGATCGTTACCCTTCAATCTTTTTACTGAAGCATCCGCATTCAGTCCAACAATTAAATAATCGGCTTCCCGGGCGGCTTGTGAAAGGGAGAAAATATGTCCCTGGTGCAGGATATCAAACACGCCATTGGTAAAAGCTACCTTTTTATGATGTATCCTCCACTGGGCTGTTTTTTGTAATAACTGCGGCAGGGTGAAAATTTTTGTCGGTATGAGATCAGCTCTGTTCACGGAGTTTTCTTTTATTGTAATAAGGCATCGCTACAAAGCTAATTAAACCACCGATGAGAATAACAGTAGTTTGGGCCAGCCATAATATCCAGCCAAATGCCAGCGCAATGCCTTCGTTGAGTCCATACACCTGCATGGTCTTTTGTAAAAGATAAGCATAAGCACCAATACCACCCGGTGTGGCGATCATTCCCACACTGCCGGCAGATAAAACGGTAAAAGCTTCATTGATGCCGTAGTGCTGTGTTTGTTGCAGGGCCATAAAACCGATATAGCCGCCGGCCAGGTAGAGAGCCCAAATGCTGAGGGTAAGAAAAACAAACAACCATCTTTTTTTCAAATGCTGAACTGCACTTAGGCCCTGCCAGATACTGCGGCCAATCTTCCTGAATAATAAACCAAGATCGTGAAGATTTTTTTTATTCTTAATCATCCAGATGGCCAGTACAATGATGATGATTCCACCAAAGATCAGTAAGACCAGGGAGGAGGAAATTGTGTTGGTTGCACCACTTTCTTTTTTTGATCCGATATCTATCGGATTGAAAATTGTGTCGATCAGCTGGTAATATATATCCGGCTGAATAGCGAGGGTAATACCAAAAATTATTAATAAGGTAAGGGCGTCAATCACTCTTTCAAGAATGATCGTACCCACCAGTTTATCCGCTGGTATCTTTTCATACCGGGCCAGTACAGTACATTTTAATACTTCACCCAACCGGGGAACAGCCTGGTTAGCCAGATAACCAATGAACACTGCAAATAAAGTATTGGTAGTAGAAGGTTTATATCCCAGCGGTTCCATTAATAATTTCCAGCGTACAGCTCTTATCAGGTGACTTAGAAAAAGGATCCCAAACACCGGGATGAGTAGCCAGTAACGGGCTGTTTGTAAGGCCTGCTTTATTTGTGATCTATCATTTGTTGTCAGATCTTTTATTGACCACCAGACTAAAAAAATACCCAGCCCCAGGAAAAAGCTGTATTGAAATATGGTGCGGAGACGTTTATTCATGGGTTTCGAAAATAACCTGAACTTGTCAAATGGTCAAACTTGTCCTCCAAAGCTTAATCGAAGGTGGATAAGTCAAATGAAAAATGAATTAAGACAGTAAAATGTTGTCGATTAATCTCACCTCTTTCAAAAATGCAGCAGCAAGAACAACCAGTTGTTGATTGCCATCCCAGTCGTCTGCGATAGTAAGGTCAGCAGCTGCAGCTATTTCAATATAATCCACCCGGAATCCTTCTTTTTCAAGCAGGGAACGGGCTTCTTGTTTCAGACCAGATAAATTTCCCGGTTGGATATTTTGTTTAATGAATTGCAGGCTTTGGTAAATGGCTGTAGCTTTTTTACGATCTTCTTCTTGCAGGCGCATGTTCCGGCTGCTCATGGCAAGTCCACTAGCTTCGCGAAGAGTAGGGCAGATGTTGATTTTTATTGAACGAACGGGTTTTATTATTTCAACTAGTTTGGTGATCACTCTGCATTGCTGGTAATCTTTCTGACCAAGGTACAGGTTATCTGGTTCCACTATTTCAAGCAGGCGGTGCACCACCATACATACGCCCTGGAAATGACCTGTTCTGAATTTTCCATCCAGCACAATTTCCAGGTAACCTAGCGGGTAAGTTATTTTGGGTGTTGTTCCATTAGGGTACATTTCCCTGACGGAAGGCTGGAAGAGGACATCACAACCGGCGGCTTCCAGTTGGGCAATATCTTTCTCCACGGTGAAAGGGTATTTTTCAAAATCTTTCGGATCGTTGAACTGGGTTGGGTTGACGAAAATGCTGCTAACAGTGACCGGATTCTCGCTTTTTGAATGCTCAACCAAAGAAATATGGCCTGCATGCAAGGCACCCATTGTGGGAATGAAGCCTATGCTGGTTTGTATTTTTCGCTGAGCATCAAGCCATTTGCGGAGGTCTGCTTCTTTTTTAAATAAGATCATGTTAGTAACTGTTTATGCACTAAGTTCCTGTCTGCTATCCCAATTCAGTGTAAAATAACTACCTTTGCCCGCCTTTACCAAAGACCTGTCCAACGTCTTCGCCGAATTTTCAGCGGAGTAAACTGGCAGGTTGGTATAATTAAACAGGAAGCCCATGTCAGCAAAGAAAAGAATTTTATTTATCGCCAACGAGATGTCGCCCTACCTGGAGCTGACAGATTTTTCTGAGATCGCCAATAAACTGGCCATCAAAGCCAATGATAATAATTTTGAAGTTCGCTGCATCATGCCCCGCTTCGGTATTATTAATGAACGTCGTCACCGTCTTCATGAGGTGGTCCGTCTTTCGGGTATCAATGTATCGGTAGATAATGAGGATATGCCCCTCCAGATCAAAGTAGCTTCCCTCCCCAGTGCCCGCTTACAGGTTTATTTCCTGGATAATGAAGACCTGTTTAAAAGGAAGTATGTTTTTAATGATGAGCAGGAAAAATGGTATGATGACAATGGACTTCGTACCATTTTCTATTGCAAAGGAGCCCTGGAAACCGTCAAGAAATTTGGCTGGCCTCCGGATATTATTCATTGCAGCGGCTGGATGACAGGTTTGATCCCGGCGTATTTAAAAACGGTTTATAAAAAAGAACCGGTATTTGCGCATAGTAAGATCGTGTACACCATCGGTCAGAATACATTCAAGGAAAAACTGGGTAGTGATTTTGTAAAAAAAGCGCTTATTCATGCTTCTTTAAAAGAAAAGGACCTGGAAATTTATAAAGATGCCAACAATACGGCCATGTTCCGTGGTGGTGCTCATTTTGCTGATGCAATAACATTCGGCGCAGAAAAAATAGAAAAAAAGTTAGTGGATGAGTTTTCTAAAGTACGGGGAAAGAAGACGTTACTGTATAATCCAGAGGGAGATTTAACAGACTATTTACAACTGTATGGCGATCTTGCAGGCAAATAAAAACACTAACCCGGATATAAATTTAATTTGTGAAGAATAGAAACCTCGCTTTATTATTTATAGCAATCGTTGCCACGGTTGCTATTGTATTTTCTGCCTGTAAAAAAATCAATGAATCAACTGAGCTGGGTGGTAACCTGATTCCCCCCGTGGATAATATCAATACGTTTGATACCTCATTGACCGTGCAAGCCTTTAATGACACATTTGGACTGGCCAACGACACCTTGTACCTGGCAAGGAACCAGGAATTTTTCCTCGGTAAGATCAACAGTGACCCTTTTTTTGGGAAGACGGATGCAAGAATGTTCCTGGAGTTAAAGCCTCCTTTTTACAAATTTAATTACCTTGACAGGCCGGATAGCCTTGTACTGGACTCAATCGTATTGGTACTTGATTATGTAGAAACCTATGGCGACACCCTTACTCCGCAAACCATTAATGTTTATGAGTTGGATCAGGCCAATAATTTCAGGAGCGATACGGGTTACCTGATCCGGAAAAATGACCTGACCTACTCAACGTTGCTGGGCTCAAGAACCATCTTTCCCTATACGCTAAACGATTCAGTAAAGGCATACAAGGATACTACAGTCAATCAATTGAGGATAAGGCTCAGTGATGCTTTTGGTAATCGGGTGCTTGATTTTGATTCAATTCCAAATGGTGCTTTTGCCAGCGATTCGCTATTCAAAAAAAAATTGAAAGGATTTGCCCTCCAGTCGGTTGGAAGTGGCGGTGCTGTTATGGGATTTAATCTTACGGGTGTCAATACAAAACTGGCGGTTTACTATAGATACCTGGATGGCGGCGGGCCGGCAAGTTATGATACGACTGTCACCTACCTTAGCTTCAACTCCAACTGTGCGGCAGCCAATTTTATTCAAAGAGATTACAGCGGAACACCTTTGCTGGCATCGATCAATAATAATCCGGCAACACCAGATCCTATTCTCTATATACAAGGAAATCCCGGGACCTTTGCCAACCTTAAAATACCAGCGCTGGCGGGTTTAAGCAACAGGGTTGTACACCGGGCCGAACTGATTGTAGAGCAGTTATACGATATCAGCGATAGTACTTATCGTTTGCCTGATTTCTTATACCTGGATGCGGCAGATCCCACTATTGCTGCTTCTAATTATAAATTCAGAACCATTCCTTACGATCTGACCTTTAGCAATACAACGGGAGCTCTTAATCTTGGAACTTTTGGTGTGGTGCCCATTCGCGGTATTGATGCATTTGGAACTCCGGTTCAAAAATGGCATTTTAACATTTCCCGCTATGTGCAGCATGTGCTGAATGGTACACAATCCTTGTATAACCTTCGTTTATTTGCCCCCTTTGTGATAACAGAGCAATTTGGAACCCCTCCCGGGGCGGATCAGATCGTAGGCGTATCCGTTAATCAATCCATTGTTAAAGGCCGGGCAAGATTGCTGGGCAATAACGGGCCTTTAGATACAAACCCGCATCGGATACGATTAAGGATCGTATATTCAAAACTATAATAGCGTTTAGTTATCAAGATATGTTCAAAAGTCCACCAATTCAAAGGGGTGGACTTTTTTCATTGTAACAGCACCCTTATCTTTGCGACCTAAATTTAATTTTCATGTCGTATTTATTTACTTCAGAGTCTGTTAGTGAAGGACATCCCGATAAAGTAGCTGACCAAATATCTGATGCGCTTATTGATAATTTTTTGGCGTTTGACCCTCAGTCAAAAGTGGCTTGTGAAACGTTGGTTACTACAGGCCAGGTGATACTGGCAGGTGAAGTAAAATCAAAAGCTTATCTCGATGTACAGGAAATTGCCCGTGGAGTTATCCGGAAAATTGGATACACCAAGAGTGAATATATGTTTGAAGCAAACTCCTGCGGTATCCTTTCTGCTATTCATGAACAATCAGCAGATATTAACCAGGGGGTAGACAGAAAGAAAAAAGAAGAGCAGGGTGCCGGTGACCAGGGAATGATGTTCGGTTATGCAACCAATGAGACTGAGCATTATATGCCATTAGCATTGGACCTGGCCCATAATTTACTGATCGAATTAGCTGCTATCCGCAGGGAAAAGAATTCGAAAATGCCTTACCTGCGCCCGGATGCAAAGAGCCAGGTTACATTAGAGTATGATGATAATAACCAACCGGTGCGAATCGATGCGATTGTAATATCTACCCAGCATGATGATTTTGACGGTGAAGCTAAAATGCTGGCCAAGATCAAAAGTGATGTGATCAATATCCTGATCCCAAGGATCAAAGCGAAGTATAAAAAATATGCAAAGCTTTTCAATAACGATATCAAATACCATGTAAATCCAACCGGTAAGTTTGTTATTGGTGGACCACATGGCGATACCGGGCTGACCGGACGAAAGATCATTGTAGATACGTATGGTGGTAAAGGTGCTCATGGAGGCGGTGCTTTCAGTGGAAAAGATCCTTCCAAAGTGGATCGTTCTGCTGCCTATGCTACCCGGCATATTGCCAAAAATCTGGTGGCCGCTGGTTTGTGTAGTGAAGTGTTGGTGCAGGTTTCTTATGCGATCGGTGTAGCACAACCTACAAGTATCCACGTAAATACGTACGGTACTGCAAAAGTTAGTTTGACCGATGGCCAGATCAGTTCTATAGTAGAAAAGGTATTTGACATGCGTCCTTACTTTATTGAGCAGCGTTTCAAACTGCGTAACCCCATTTATAGCGAAACAGCTGCTTACGGGCATATGGGCCGCACTCCGGAAATCGTAGAGAAAAAATTCGTTTCACCTGATGGAAAGGTTGTGATCAAAAAAGTAGAGTTGTTTACCTGGGAGAAACTGGACTATGTTGATAAAGTGAAAAAAGCATTTGGATTGAAATAGCCTCGCCCGCCTCTCTCCATGCCGGAGATGGAGAAGGAGACCCCGAAAGATGGTAAATTCTTTCGGGGTTTTTGTTTACCTAGATTTGCAGAGACTTTCGGGTTTTTTATTCTTCCAATTCTGTGTTTCAGTGCTTCAGTGGCAAATTATTTAAATTTACAAAGTGAAAAATTACAGACAGCAACAAAGACCCAGGAAAAATACACTGGTAATTGGCCGCAGCGCAGTCATTGCTGCCTTGCAAGCTGGCCAGCAATTGGACCGGATATACCTTGATGGAAAGACGACCGGGCAAGAAGTCAACGAAATAAAAGCATTGGCTTCGCAACTGGGAGTACCGGTTAATTATGTACCCGTTGCCAAACTGGATGGTTTCAATATTGGCGCACATGAAGGTTGTGTGGCACAGATCGCTAAAGTACAGTACCAGAACCTGCAGGATGTTATTTCATTTGTAATTGAAAACGGGCAAATTCCCTTGTTCTTAATCCTGGATGGGATTACAGACATACGTAATATCGGCGGTATTGCCCGTACGGCTTATTGCACGGGTGTACATGCTATCATCATACCGGAAAAAGGGGTAGGAGCGTTGAATGAAGATGCGATATCGACCTCGGCCGGAGCATTGGAGAAAATGGCGGTATGCCGGGTCAATAGCTTAATGAAGGCGGTAGACGAATTGCACCTGAATGGTATTAAAGTTTTTGCAAGCGAAATGACAGCAGCTAAAACCATTGCAGAAATTGATCTCACAGAACCCTGCGCTATCGTTATGGGTAGTGAAGATAATGGTATCTATCCTGCCTTAATGAAGATCTGCGATGAAAAAATCAAGATACCGATGGCGGGTGATTTTGAATCACTTAACGTATCTGTTGCTACCGGAATTATTTTGTATGAAGTGATGCGCCAACGTAATTTATAGCGGATTTAATTTCTACTATGATAACGGACAAAAATGAATGGGAAAATGTAAATCGCCCGGCTGGGAACAGCCCTGATATCAAACTCATCGAATGCCCCCGTGATGCTATGCAGGGCTGGAAGAAATTTATTTCGACCGAAAGAAAGATTGAATACATCAATTCCTTATTGAAAGTGGGCTTTGATACGATCGATTTCGGCAGTTTTGTTTCGCCCAAAGCAATACCACAAATGGCGGATACGGCTGAAGTAATTCGGAGTTTGGAGTTAGGAGTTGGTAATACAAAACTACTCGCCATTGTTGCCAACATGCGGGGTGCAGAAGAAGCAAGTGTGTTTGATGAGATCAATTATCTCGGATTCCCTTTCTCTGTTTCAGAAACTTTTCAACAGCGCAATACCAATTCATCCGTTGAACAATCACTGGAAAGGGTAGAAGAGATACAAAATCTCTGTATAAAAACGGGCAAGCAACTAGTTGTTTATATGTCGATGGGTTTTGGAAACCCTTATGGCGATCGTTATTCCGAGGAAATTGTTTTTGAATGGGTAAACCAACTGGTAGCCATGGATATTAGTATTATCTCACTGGCTGATACGGTAGGAGTGGCTACTCCTGAACAAGTTTATGATATGACGGAATACCTGGTGGATTCATTGCCCGGCACCGAGATCGGTGTACACCTTCATTCAACACCGCAAAACTGGAAGGAAAAACTGGAAGCAGCTGTAAGAGCAGGTTGTAAACGTTACGATGGAGCTTTAAAGGGTATAGGGGGTTGCCCGATGGCTGATGATGAACTGGTCGGGAATATGGACAGTGAATTGATGATTGATTATTTCGAAGAGCAGCACCTGCTACAGGGATTGAACAAAGCGGCATTGGCTGAAAGCCTTCGCATTGCCGGGGAAATTTTCATTTAACTTATACTATGGATCTGCAGATCAATATCGACCTCAGGAAATTGTCACCACCTGTTTCTTACCGGGATAAGATCATGCTGGTGGGTTCCTGTTTTACCCAGCATATCGGCAATGCCCTGGGGGATTTTAAATTCGCTGTTTTACAAAACCCGAACGGAATATTATTCGGCCCGGATGCAGTTTGCAAAAGCCTGCTTTCCTATATTGAAAATAAAAAATATGCAGCAACAGATTTATTTCAGCTGAATGAGATTTGGAATAGCTGGGAACACCACAGCCGTTTCTCCCATATCAGTTCTGATGAAGCTGTTCGCATTATTAATGAATCACAGCAGGCTGCACATGATTTTCTGAAGCAGGCTGATTGGCTTATCATTACGCTTGGGTCTTCTTTTTCCTATAAACTTACGCAACAGGCAGACATAGTATCCCGGCAAATAGGGGAGGGAGTGGCTAATTGTCACCGGGCGCCGGCCAATTGGTTTACCAAAGAAATGCTGGCTATTGGTGATATTGAATCCATGCTGGAAGATTGCATGAATAAATTGAAAAAGTTTAATCCCCATCTGAAATTTATTTTCACGGTGAGTCCTGTCCGTCATATCCGGGATGGAGTAGTGGAGAACAACCGGAGTAAGGCAAGACTGATTGAAGCGGTACACTATATCGATACGAAATTTGAATCAGCACATTATTTTCCTGCCTACGAATTAGTGATTGATGTATTGCGGGATTATCGTTTTTATGATATTGACCTGGTGCATCCCAACTACGCGTCAACAGAGTTTGTATTGGAGAAGTTTGGAGAAACTTGTATGGAGGGAGAAACAAGGCAACTGATGGATGAAGTGAGAAAGATCGTTATCGCAAGAAAACACAAACCTTTTCAGCCCGAAACAAAAGCTCACCAGCAGTTTCTGGTGAACCATTTTGAAAAGGTGAAACTATTGCAGCAGCAAAATCCTTTTTTAGATTTGAAAGAAGAATTGTTCTATTTTTCTCAAACCTAATAAAAATGTGGATTGTCACCATTATTTATTGGCTCCAGGCTTTCTTATGTCCTTTTATTATTGGCGGGGTTATTGGCTATTTTATCACTGATACTATTTCTGTTCTCGCTTTAGTAATAGGAGCATTCTCCGGGATCATACTGGCCGAATATATCAGGCGAAAGATTGGCCTCGCTGTTTTCTTTGCCAGGATTTATGGTCCCAACGAAAAGGATGAAAAAATAAAGAAGAATATTAAATGATTATTTTATACGTCGTTTTATGACTATAAGTCTCTCCGGATCTTAAAACGGTGTTGGCAAAGCCTGGGATATTCACTGCATTGGGATGCTTCTGTGTTTCTAAACAAAGTCCCGATAACGGGCCATAGGTATTACCATTCTTTCCTTTTATTACCGGAATCCATTTGCCAGTGTAGAAATGTACAACGGGTTCAGTAGAATAAACCTGCAGGCGAAGCCCCGATCGCAATGATCTTGCTTCTGCTACTAAGCAATCCTTACGTGGATCCAACACAAAACTTTTATCAAAGTCTTCTGCAGGAATTGAGCCGTTGCCAACTGCTGTGAATTCAGTGAAATCATACCCTGTATTTTTTACTGGTGTTAATTGGCCGGTAGCTACGAGCCCCTCATCCTGTTCCAATACCGACGAAGCATAAATTTTTACTTCATGGTCTTCAATCGTGCCGCTACCCCTATTCAAATTAAAATAACCATGATGGGTGAGGTTGACAGCCGTTGCCTTATCACAGCTGGCAGTATATGCATAACTGAGCTCATTGTCATTTGTCAGTTCAAAACGGATTGTCACAGCCAGTTTACCCGGGTATCCTTCTTCACCATCGGGGCTGGTATATTTTAGTTCCAGCCAGTGATGGGGTGTTTCGCCCTGCGCCACCCATTGCCATACTTTTTTATCAAAGCCTTCATGCCCTCCATGGAGTTGGTTATTCCTGCTGTTGCTGGTAAGCGGGTATTTTTTCCCATCAATTTCGAATGCGGCGTTTTTGATCCGGTTGGCATAGCGGCCAATGGCAGCACCAAAAAAGGGATACTTGTTCAGGTAATCATCAGCTAAGTAATCTTCTATATTATCAAAACCCAATACAATGTCATTGTTTGTGCCATCATCCATTTGTATTTTGAAGGAACTGATAATGGCTCCGTAGTTAGTAATAGTGATTTCTGTGCCCGCTGAATTTCGTAAGCTAAACAAAAAAATATCTTCACCGGTTCTGTGCGTAAAACAATATTTACCAGCCGTATTAGTCATGTCTGAAATTATACTCTTTATGGAGAAAATCCTCCAATTGCTCTAACAATATCAGCTGATTTTTTGCCCGGTCAAAATTTTGCCCGGCATACCCGGTAAGGTAATACGTATCACCGTTCAGGTAATCGGTGAGGAAGCGCAGGGTCTGCATGTAGATGATCAGCGGGCCGGCATAATGAATGTATTTTTTTTCGGCTTCAGTCAGTTGTTTGCTCAGTTCCAGGTAGCCTGTGAGTATAGCTTCATAGAATTCTTTGCGGACAGTTATTCCTTCAAAATTGGTGCTGTTCTCATCTTCGGGACTGACCATAGAACGGATAAGATCTCCCAGGTCGGAAAAGAAATAGCCGGGCATCACGGTATCAAAATCAACCGGGCAAATCACTTTACCTGTTGTGGTACTAAAAAGTACATTGGCAATCTTGGCATCATGGTGCATAACCCGTTGTGGAAATTCATCCGATTCAGCAATGAGCTCATAAAAATGTTTATACCGTTCTCTTTTTTTCAATGCTTCAATCATCGGCAGGCATTGGGCCATTCTTTCATACGCTTCTCCTGCCAGTGCCTGATCAAATTGCTGATACCGCAGGCTGAGGTCATGAAAGCCGGGAATGACAGGTTGCAGTAACGATACATTGAACTCAGCAAAAGCGTTTGTAAATCTTGCAAACGCTTTGGCCGTCGCTTTGGCCTGTGTAGGTTTTCCGGCCACCGGCAGCATCCGGCTGTCTTCAATAAATTCAAAAGCCCGCCAGTAGTTTCCCATTTCATCCACAAAAAGGGTGGCTCTATGGTCGCAATGCCTTGGTGAGGGTAATCGCAAGCCGGTAAATTCAAATTCTGCATACTCCCAGATAAGGATATAGTTTTCCTGCACTTGTTCAGGTTGGGTAAATACATTTTTATTGAAACGCTGTAAAAAAAAATCAGGTTTAACCTGGCAGCTGACCCTGTAAGAGTGATTGATCAAACCGCCCCCGATGGGTTGAAACGTTATCGTGCCGGCGTCATGTGCCGGCAGGCCGGGCTCATATGATGTAAAGGCCACTAAAACTTCGGGTGGTATCTCCTGGTTCATACTTGAATTATTTCAACTATAGACAGAGTATCGGTTTGAATGATAAATTTACCGCTAAATCAATTTTGAAATGACTACAATCGTTTGCGGAAAATTGTTCAGGAAGGTGAAAGAGAAAAAGCTAAGAGATTGAAAGAGAAAAGGAGGAAAAGAGTTAATGCGAAAGTCTTTTTATGACGTTGAGATTGCTGTTGGCAAAATGAAAGCAAATCATGATAGCCAGGGCATCTCTTTTTCTCCTGGAACTATTAGCTTAATGGATCCGGTCTCCCCGGACTTCTAATTGTTGGATAATACCTGCTTCATAGTCCAGCCATTCTTTCCAGCGAAGCCTGACCTTTTCTTTATCGACATACGTTTCTGCCAGTTCAATGAATAAAGTATAGTGACCAGCCTCACTTTCCATGAAGCGGCGATAGAATTTTTGCATGTATGCATCCTTTAAGCCTTCGCTTAACCGTTTGAACCTTTCACAACTCCGGGCTTCTATCAGTGCCATTGTTAGCATCTGGTCGAGAAAGCGGTCGTTGATATGACCGCCTTTGCGCTGGAAAAGGAGTAAGGCATTTACATATTCATCTTTACGTTGTTTACCCAGTTGCAGGCCCCGTTTGTGAAGTTCGGCAAGTACCAACCTGAAATGACCCCATTCCTCCGTCACGATGGAGGAGAGTTCGGTTACCATTTTTTCCCGGTCACTGTAGCGTTGAATCAGGGATATGCAGGTGGTGGCGGCTTTTTGCTCGCAATAAGCATGGTCGGTCAGAATCTCTGCCAGTGATTTTTCAGCCAGGTTCACCCACCGGGGGTCGGTAGGGAGCTGAAGACCCAGGATATTCTTCGTGTCAGTGGAAAGTTCCATGGGGCAAAAATATAGTTAAGCCCTGAAAATCAGTGAAAATGGCTTAAAATTGGTGTAAAAAAAGGGATGAAAGCTTTTGCTGTTAGCTATATCTGCCTTACCTTTGCCGCCGCAATAATAAGATGACAAATAAAGATGCCCCAAAGGGATTCCTTTGAAAAAATTTTAAAAAATTTAAAAGATGCCTCTAACTAAAGAAAAAAAAGCCTCTGTTTTAACCATGTACGCCGGTGCAGCTACCAATACCGGTTCAATCGAAGGACAGATCGCTATGCTGACTGAAAGAATCAGCCAGATTAGTGGTCACTTACAGGAAAACAAAAAAGATTTCTCTACCCACCGTGGTTTGATGAAAATGGTTGGTAAACGTAAAAGTTTATTGAACTATTTACAGAAGCATAACCTGACTGGTTATCGCCAGTTGATTGAGAAACTCGGAATCAGAAAGTAAACCCTTTATCCTCCAGTGGCGGATCTGGGAAGAGTCTTAAATTCTGAAGTTTCCTTTACTACGAAATTCAAAATTTTATATACACTATTCCCAACTTCTTCCGGATGTTGGGAATAACTGTTTTTAGGCTACCGGCTTTAATGGTCGCAAATCTCTTACCGAATGCTCAGTAATGGACAGAACGTACAAGACCCGATAATTATCGGGTGCGACGCAACGAAGCTGATAGTAATCCTGCAGTTTAGTAAATAAATATCTTCAAAAGTTTGGGCGATCAACTGTCTCAAACATTAAAATTAAACACATGCTTTCACAACCTTTACAATCAAAATTTACAATAAGTGATGGCCGCGAGGTGATCATTGAAACAGGTCGTTTGGCCCGCCAGGCCGATGGGTCAGTTACCGTTCGCCAGGGCAATTGTATTATACTCGCAACAGTTGTTGCCAATAAAGAACCAAAAGAAGGACAGAGTTTTTTCCCGCTGTCAGTAGACTACCAGGAAAAATTTGCTTCTGCAGGTCGTATTCCCGGTTCCTTTTTTAAAAGGGAAGCCCGGTTGAATGATTATGAAATTTTGACGAGCCGTTTGATAGACAGGGCTCTTCGTCCTTTGTTCCCGGAAGATTATTTATGCGAAGTACAGGTGCTGGTTACACTGATCAGCAGTGATCCTGAGATCATGCCGGATGCGTTGGCTTGCTTGGCTGCATCTGCTGCATTAGCTGTTTCTGATATTCCCATCCAGGAGATCATTTCTGAAGTAAGAGTGGCCCGGATAAATGGACAATATGTAGTAAACCCTTTCCGTAGTGAGCTGGCAAAAGCTGATTTTGAATTTATCATCGCAGCTACCAATAAGAATATCATGATGGTGGAAGGTGAAGGGCAGGAATGCCAGGAAGAAGACCTGGTCAAGGCGATCGAAGTAGCCCATGAAGCGATTCGGGTACAGGTAAAAGCACAGGAAGAATTAAAAGCATTAAAAGGTATTACTTCAAAGAGAGATTATGCCAAGCCGCTGCATAACGAAGAGCTCCGGGAGAAAGTAAATGCGTTTGCTAAAACAAAAGTATATGATGTAGCGAAAGGCGCTTTGGCCAAGCATGACCGTTCAGACAAATTTGCTGCTATCCAGGAAGAGCTGATGGATTACCTGCGAAAAGAATATATAAAGGAAGAAGGCGGAAGTCTGCCGGACGATGTAAAAAAATGGGCTAAGACTTATTATTCCGATCTTCAGTATGATGTGGTTCGGGATATGATCCTGAATGATAAAATTCGTTTGGATGGCCGTAAGCTGGATGAGGTTCGTCCCCTGAATATGGAAGTGGATGTATTGCCATCACCACACGGAGCAGCTTTGTTTACAAGAGGTGAAACACAGTCGCTTACAACGGTTACTTTAGGAACTCCATTAGATTCAACTTTGCTGGAAAGTGCTGCAGTTTCTGACTATTCTAAATTCTATTTGCACTATAATTTCCCTCCCTTCTCTACCGGCGAAGTAAAGATGATGAGAGGTGTTGGCCGCCGCGAAGTAGGTCATGGTAACCTTGCCATGCGTTCATTAAAGAAAATGATGCCGGGTGGTGATTTTCCTTATACTGTGCGGGTGGTCAGTGATATCCTCGAATCGAACGGTTCATCTTCGATGGCAACTGTTTGTGCCGGTTCACTGGCCCTGATGGATGCCGGTGTAGCGATCCCCAAGCACGTTTCTGGTGTGGCCATGGGACTAATCAGCAAAGGTGACCAGTTTGCTGTGCTGACCGACATTCTTGGTGATGAGGATCACCTGGGTGATATGGACTTTAAAGTAACCGGTACCCGCGATGGTATTTGCGGTGTACAGATGGATATCAAAGTGGACGGACTAAGCATGGACGTTATGCGTAAGGCATTGGCCCAGGCAAAAGAAGGACGCCTGCATATTTTGGATGCGATGTATGAAACCATACCCGCTGCCCGGAATGATGTGAAACCACATGCCCCAAGAATGGTGAAACTGTTCATTGATAAAGAATTTATTGGTGCCGTGATCGGACCAGGTGGTAAAGTGATACAGGAGATCCAGCGGGAAACAACTACAACCATCAACCTGGAAGAGAAGAACAATATGGGAGAGATCAGCATCTTCGGTACAAAAAAAGAAGGTGTTGATAAAGCAGTATCCTGGATCAAAGGCATTACTGCTGTTCCATCTGTTGGCGATGTATATGAAGCCGTAGTAAAATCGATCATGCCTTTCGGTGCCTTCGTAGAATTTATGCCCGGCAAGCAGGGATTGGTACATATCAGTGAGGTAAGCTGGAAACGTTTGGAAACACTGGAAGGATTAGTGCATGAAGGAGATGTGATGAAAGTGAAACTGATCGGTACAGATCCTAAATCCGGCAAATTCAAATTGTCAAGAAAAATACTGATGCCAAAGCCGGATGGACAACAAGGCCCGCCAAGACAGGGCGATGAGCAAAACTAAAAAACTGATCCGTCAGTTGGCGGAGATTGGTTACCGATATTTAAATAGCCTCAATGTTTGGGGCTATTTTTTTTGCGCCACGAAACCACACTAAACAATACGAATACATACAAACTTCATTTCGTGTACATTCGTGACATTTCGTGGTTAACCTGTATTTTATTTTTTAAT
>JAWXCO010000072.1:0-12013 GCA_034408705.1 Bacteroidota bacterium | reverse complement strand
TGGAGGAGAGTCCTCGTCGGGGAAGGAAGTTTATAAAGTTGAAAAAAAATAAAGGGACATGCCAAAACCTTGAAAATAGTGCATTCTTTTGTAGCTGGTTATACTTATTGTAGCAGCATACACAGATAAAGAAAATGCAGGTAAGATAATTTTGCGCCGTTCAAAATATCATTGTGATGGGTTACATCAATTAGGTTAAGATGGCTGGTAAATTCACTCCAGTTGATTATGACAGTATCCTTACAACTTTCATAAAAACGAACAGGAAGATGAATGCTTTCATTCTTTTCCATTTTAACCAGGTTATTGTAAATTATCTTGCCACCAAGCATTGAGCCTACTGGTACATAACAAAACCCGATACTGTCAAAATAATTTAATTTATCAAATACTATGTGTTCATTAAAGTCTGTTGAGCCTAATTCAGTAAGATCATTTTTTAAACAAGTAAGTTTTTCTTCAAATAAGTTCCCTTTGATAATAGTATCACCTGCATATTTATCAGCAATTATTTTTGCCTGGCTAAAAAAACAATACAATCGCTTTAACAGAATCACATATTCTTCTTTACTGATTGTTCCATCTTTTAATTTGTTTGAAAAATTCTTTTCTTCTGCCAGGCGATGAAACGCTGTGGTGCTGCTTTTAAGCTTATCAAAAATCATTGATAGTGTAATTGTTTAATAATTTTTAAAAAAACAAATAAATTCCTTTTGGTTCTCCCGGAACAGTTTGTCACTATTCAGGGCTCGCATTATCCCTGTACTTCTTTTACAGCAGTAAGCTCAGCTGATACTTTTTCAATGCAAGAATTTAATTCCTTTAATGTAAATGGTTTGCTTAAATATGCATTGGCTTCAATTTCTTTTGATAGTTTTTCAATATCTGGGTGGCCCGAAAATAATATAACAGGGATGTTGCTGAAACGATGTTCACTTCTTATCGCTTTAATAATTTCGGCCGCAACTTTTTGCCCTACAAAATTATCAGTAATAATAAGATCGGGTATAAAGTCACTCATTCTTTCCATCAGGTTATTGGTATCATTTATAATTGAAAGATTGTACCTGGCGCCTAGAGCAATAGTAAGTATATCTGTAATATCTTCATCATCCTCAACTATAAAAATCTTTTTCATGTATTATTTTATTGTTGTGTGATGGGTAAACCAAAAATTAAAAAGCGACCTTAAGCAGTCTATCAGTGCCATGTAACCATGCGGTTTGGTAACATAAGCATTGGCGCCATATTCTGTTGCTGACTTTACGTCTCTTGGATTATCAGATGTTGTAAAAAGTATAATCGGCACTTGTTTTAAAAACTCAATTCCTTTTATTTCTCTTAATAAATCGAGGCCCGATAAACCCGGTAAATTTAAATCCAGTAGTATAATTCTTGGCCTTGTGCCTTCCTGGTTATAATCTTTCAAAACTTCTAGTGCAGTTAATCCGTTATCAACAATCTTTATTATCAAATCCTTATCAATATGATCAATTGCTTTTTCAATTAAAAAAGAAAAGTCTTCGTTGTCCTCCACTAAAAATATATCTACTTTATTCAATCGGTTCATTATTAAAACTTACATAAAAAACAGTGCCTTTGTCAAGCTGGCTTTCAAACCATATTCTCCCTTTGTGTTTCTCCATTATTCTTTTTACAATGGCCAACCCTACGCCGTTTCCTTCAAAGTCTTTTACGTTATCCATACGTTTAAACAATTCAAAAACCCGGTTCTGGTATTTTATATCAATGCCAATTCCATTATCAGCAATTGTATAAATGGTTTCATTTTCTAGAACATATCCTTCTACCTTTACGACTGCCTTGCCTGACCTTGAAGAATATTTTACTGCATTGTTGAGCAGATTATCAAATACCTGTCCTATCATTACAGCATCTCCTGAAATATTCGGGGTGGCCCCAATGATAAATTCGAGATTTTGCGGTTGTAATGATTGGCAAATCTCTTTTTTAATGTCTTCTGTCAAGCGCCTCATATTTATTTTTTCCAACTTAATTTCACTCCTTGTATAAGTTGAGTAATTCAATATTTCTTTAATTAGCACTGCCATCTTATCTGCGCAGTTATTTATTCTTTCCAATATTTTTTTAGCATTATCATCAAGGCTTTCATTGGTAGATAATAATAATTCAGCATAGCCTTTTATGGAAGATAATGGAGTACGGAGGTCATGGGAAACTGTAAAACTAAAGGTATCCAGTTCTTCATACGCCAATTTTAACCGTTCATTTAGCTGCCGTATTTCATTTGCCTTACGGTTGATTTGGTAAATAACCTGCTCTCTCAAATTGATCAATGCTGCTATTTCTCCCCGCTCCCATCTTTCTGAGCTGTGCCTCACTACTTCCGTCCACTTGTCAAAAGACTGGCGTGGAGATAATTGCAACGAACCGTCACTGGCTGCCACCACAGCTTTTTCAGGATTGCCCGCCCAGTTGATAGTTTGTTTTTTTTCGGGTTTAAAAAATAACATCATTTCACTCAATTCTCTGGAAAGTATACAGGCAAATAATCCACTTGCCAAATAACTGTACTTTTCTGCAGCCGGGTATATTGCCGGTAACCGATGGCTATAAAACACCATATCCTGTGTATTTTCAATTACCCATTTTACAATTTCTTTTACTTCATCGTCATTGGGCGTTACCCCAATGCTGGTGATCGTATTGTCAAATACAAGTACAGCACCTGCTCCAGAACAAACATCATTAATAGTTACTGTATTGGCTGTTAATGCCCTTACAATATCACTTTCCTTTTCAACAAATTTTATAAGTGTGTTTACAGCCTGGTTAAGCAGCGCAAATTTTTCACTATCTTCTTCTCCGGCCCTGTACTCTAAGGCGGGAGAGATTATCTGTCCAATTAATTTTGAAGCCTCCCTTGCTT
This sequence comes from Bacteroidota bacterium, assembly GCA_034408705.1. Lineage (GTDB taxonomy): Bacteria > Bacteroidota > Bacteroidia > Chitinophagales > Chitinophagaceae > JJ008. The sequence continues at coordinate 9,102 of JAWXCO010000072.1, read as the reverse complement.
TAAAATCAATAAATTTTGGAGAATAATTGTGGCAGGCGACCAGGCCCCAAAGCTCGCCGTTCGAAAGAAGGCTGATACTGAAGCTGGCCGCAACACCCATGTTTTTTAAATACTGAATGTGTATGGGCGAAACAGCCCTTAATACAGAATGGGTGAGATCAAGTGGAGTATCCTGGCCCCGTTTACTAATAATAGCAGGACAATCCATATTCACATCTGCTATAATGCGGGTTAAATTTATTTTGTACAATTCCCTTGCCTGTTTTGGAATATCTGAGGCGGGGTAATGCAATCCCAAAAAAGGTTCCAGTTCACTATTCTTTTCTTCTGCAACCACTTCACCATGGCCATCTTCGCCAAACTGGTAAATCATCACCCTGTCGTATAGAATAATTTTCTTTATTTCCCGTGCTGCAGTTTTTAGCATAGCATGTAATCCCGACTCCGCCAATATTTCTGATATTGAACGCCCAATTATTTTTTGTACATCGAATTCTTCTTTTTTGTTGCAGGGCTCAAACTCCATCAGGTAAATGTCAGCTGCATTTTTTATGATAAGGTTGAATGGTTTGCCACCCAGTTCTATGTAAAAAGGATTAATGCTGTCAAAACTATTGCCTAAACCCAGGATAATAATTTGAGAAAGTTTCAGCTTGTTACGATAATTTGAAATTTTCATCCGGGCTTCTATTTCATCAATATGCTTTCCAAGATATTTTGCCGGATCGTCATTAATAAATGCAGCTGTATTTTCGCTTATATAGTGAATCAACTGGTCTTTACCATCAACCCCAATCAAAAAGCCATGACCCTGAATCTTTCCTAAAATATGAATAGGTTCTTTGTCGCAATTAGTTATATCAACTTTAAATTCAGCCATACTATTAAAAATTTAAATTATTTTATTAGGTTGTCGTTATAACAGGATTTTTTAATTTTTTTTTGTAAGTAGCAGGGTTTGAAAGCATGACACACAACTCATAAATATACCCAACTTCAGGGATAGGTTAATATTTAAGATCAACGTAATTGTATGCCTGCAATGCGCCGCTATGAAACTTTCAATTGGAATCAAATAGTATCATTCAGGTCTGAGCATCGGTCTTGAAGATCTGTGAAATGCCTGGTACCTTCCAACCGGTCTGAAGATCATAAAGTTAAATACGATCGTATTCCAGTGGTCAGCTAACCTACTGGTTTCCTCCTTCCCGGAAACGAATCAGTTTTCGTAACCTGAAGAAAGGATTGGGAAAGAAAAGTATCACTATACAACTACCGTTGGAATTGCTCCCGTTTAAACTGGCCTTACAGCTTCTTCAACAACACTTTCTTCTGCGAAAAATTAAATGCCGCATCCAGCATCTCCAATAGTTTGGACCAATTCTCTTTTTTGACAGCCGTTTGTTTATATACTTTTTTCACCAGCAGGTTCAGTTTATTACCTTCTACCGAAGCCTGCACCGCAAATGTGCCTACTTCATTATCAATATTGGTATTCAGGTTTTGAACCCCCACTACTTTATAGCCCTCGGGAATAGTAAAGATGATGATATTCCGCAGGCTGCGGGGAAAGGTCATATAGGCATCGACTTCCCGTTTGCGTTCATCCTGTGAAAGAAATAATTGCTCACCCACCAGGCCCGGTACAGATACCAGCAGGTTGTCACCGGCCACTTTTACCATATCACTTAATTCAAACTTATTGGTATAGTTCAGTTCCTGTTTTCGCCAGGTGCGGCCATCTGTATTGAGTACAAACTCCGTGTAAGTACTGACATTGTCATAATCATCTTCCAGTGCTTTTTTCATGTAGTCTAGTTTGCGGGTCTTGTCTTCTTTTTTTCTTTCCCGCAATTTGTCTTCATAGCTTTCCAGTAAAGCGCCCTTCATACTGGCCCTAACATCATCTTCGCCGCCATAGCTGCGGTGATCATCATCGAGAGCCGGTGTATAGACCAATCCTTGTACATTATAAAATTGTTTGCTGAGACCAACAATGGCTTTTTGATGTACAACGACCATATTCCGGCTGGCCGTATCCATCGAAGCGGTAATGGTATTGGTGGTCAAATTTTCATCTGGCACACTGGCCGGTAAAGTAATAGCAGTAGCGGTTGGATTTTTACCCAATGAAATGATATAGGCCGGCGTATTCAGAAACTCTTCTTTAAAATCGTACGGGTTCGAGAAAATGGTAGCATTGAAAATATATTTGTCTTTTATTTTTACCATCCACTCCGGCTCCGTTCTGAAAATAATATTCTCCGGTTTGGTTAGGTTGGCCGGGGTGGTCACTACCAGGTCATACGGTATCTTCCGCAGGTCGAGGCATTGCGTGAGGCAGGAAGCAAATAACTCGCTGGAAAAGCCATTGGCCCGGTAATGCGACATATGGCGCAGTATATAATAAGTCTTCTGGATAAAATCATCTTCCCGCATATCTCCATAGCCCAATTGTTTTAAATAAGCTTTGGCCATAGTATAATAATAAGAACCATCCAGCTGGTTGTAGAGGTTATTCATTTTTTTGGCCAGTTCCTCCGGGCTTATCGTTTGTTTGAGTTCCCCGCGGTCGCCAATAAAAAGATCAGAGCGGTTCTCTGTTTTGGAAAAAACGATCTGGAATTTCACCATGGGTAATTCTACATAACGGTTCACCCAGCGGGTATCGCTTATTTTTTCCCGGTTGCGGTCTTCCCAGGTATAGTCAGCAGTAGTATTACCGGTTTCTTTAAACAACGGCGCTCCCATGGTGGACCTGGAATTAACAAAGGAATTGTTGTCGGTATCAATTTCAAATTTCTGGCTCAGCACAGGATACTCCCGTGTGCAAACAAAATAGATCGGGTCAAATTCGATATAGCTCATTTTCTTTACGGTGTTATCGTCATAAAAAATGGTGCCATAGTCAATGATATCACCCGGGTCCAGATCGGGGATGGCTATTTTATAATAGATCACCCGGCTTTTACTTTTGTCAAAATACGTACTGGCCTTGCCGATATAAGGTGTAAAAGTGGATGGAACATCGGAAGCATCTTCCACGTACACCGCATTGCGCAACGATACATCCTGTATAGTACCATTTGATTTAATGACTTTAACACCGGCGCCATCATTAGCGGAACCGATCCGGAAATACACCGACGAATAAGAGTTCACCGCATCGCGGTCATTGAGTTTGATCCGGCGGCGGGTAATTTCAAAAACGGCCAGTTTATTGGCATCCTTATCAAAAGCAAATTTTGTTTTTTGCGCCAGGATCACTCCGCTTTCTTCTTTCCATTTTTCCGGAGTGATGCTATTGGTAAAGTCAGCATCGCCATCATCCCAGACCACTTTCATGTTTTTGGCAATCGATTCCAGTTTGGATGGTGAGAAAGTATCGTCATCGTCCTGGGCAAATGCAATTACTGTTATGAAAGTGAACGAAAATATGTAAATAAGCTTCTTCATTTTTTAAGGTTTGACGTTTCAGGTCTAAGGTTTAATGTGCTTCCTGTTTTCGGTTTTCGTTGTTTTCAGTAAATAAGCAATAAATTTTTGTTTCCCACAAAGACACAAAGTTCATTAAGTTGTCACTGCAGGACAGGTTTAAAACAATTGGCCACTTATTTTTCTATGAATGCCATCCTTTATCAGGTCTACATTAAAATTTATCATAATAGCCAATTTTATTCCACTAAGTTTTAAATAAGTCAATACAGTTTTATGATGTACTTTTTCAAAGCGTTCTATGGATTTTAGTTCTACAATTAATTTTTTTCCATTATAATATCAGCTCTGAAGCCAATATCAAGAATGACTTCTTCATATTTTGTATTAATGCCCTGCTGCCTGGTATATGCGATACCACGTTTATCAAGTTCATACGAAAAAGCAGCTTCATAAACACTTTCCAGCAAACCGGGGCCTAATGTCGTATGAATTTTGTAGGCAATATCAACTGCTATAGTGGCTAATTCATTTTCCGTCATAAGGCTTGGTGTTCTTCGTGTCTTTGTGGCAAATATTTATGGCTTCTTAATCAAAATCAGGTTGCTATTAAAATCCTTCAGCTTCTTCACAAAACCTTTCCAATTCTCAAAATCAGCTTTTCTGATCCGGCCGGTGTTAAAGGATAAGGTCTTTTTAAAAATTACTTTATTGTCTTTGGCGGCATAGGAACCGCTGACCTCGTAATCTGCTGTTTTTTCATTGATGGCTGCCGGCAGGGAAGCTACTTTATAGCCCGCCGGTAAGATCAATTCTGTTTCATCCTGCGATACATAGGCTGAATGCAGGGCATAATCCTGCTGCCGGTCTTTGTCGGGGATCAAACCCCGCAGGTCCTCGGCAAAAAAATCAATACCGAGATAAATCTCTTTATCTTCTGTTATCACATAATTAGTAAGGTCAATATTTCCTTCGATCACTACGGGTATTTCCCGGTTGCTGAGATCCGATATTTTTACATTGGCTACGGCAAGATTATTATTACCAAATTCCAGGAACCGCTGGATGAGTTTCTTTTTATCATCCGTTGCCAGGTCATGATAAAATTGGTGGAAGCCGGTGCGTTGCTCCCCGGTGAGTGTTACTTTTACATGGCCTTTAAGCAGGTTATTTTCTAACGTAAAGGCGGTTTGGGTAAGAATTTTACTTTTTTCCTTATCAAGTACGGGTACTTTTTTTACATCATATTTATCACCTTTTGCGATCAGCACTTCTTTGCCCTGTATACGCCAGGCATAATCGCCGAAAGGAATATATTTCTCCGTGCCATCCAGGAAATATTCTTTGCCACTCAATATAACGGTGCTGATACAATGATTATCCACGGCTAATGAAGGCAATGTATAATCATAAGGAATATGCCGGGTGCCGATCCAGGTCATATAAGCTTCCAGTCCGGCGAGTTTCAGCATTTCCGTCATCAGGTTAGCCATGCCCTTGCAGTCGCCATACCTGGCTTTATATACTTCCTGTGCAGCGGCGGGAATAAAACCGGCCAGCCCGTCTTCAAAGGCGATATACCGTATATTATCCTGCACCCAATAAAAGATGGATTTCACTTTTTCGATATCCGTGCTTTTACCGCTGGTGAGCTGTGTCACTTTGGCTTTCAATTCATCGGGTTTGTTAACACTTTTTTTATAGAGATAGCTGTACCAGTTGTACAGGTCACCCACATCCCCAAACCCTTTTTCCTTTTTACCATCGACCATGAATGATTTGACCACTAATACAAGATGCGGGTACACATAGGCAGCCCCAATGGCCCGCTTTTCTGATTTCATCGCCACTAAATTCTGCAGCTTGAAGGTGTAAATGGTCAATCCTTTTTCCTGCGTCTTTTGTTTGAATACTTTATAGCCGTCAAAATTGAATTCCCGGATATCCAGTTCGAGCCATTCAGGAACTTTAATACGGATGATTTTTTCTTTGGCAGGGAACCAGCTATGGAAGTAAACGCTGGTCAGGTATTTACTGTCGAAATATTTTTTCTCCGTTTCCACCCGTGTTACATCCCCGTACCCTGTAAAGCCGATATTAAAATATTTTACCCGGCTATCATCAGAAAAAAAATCACTGGAGCTGGCCGAACGGTCAATGGCATAGCCCACGTTATAGTTTTTCTTCATCCCAAACATGCCCTTCATCTTTTCCAGTTGTTTGAAGGAAGTGATCTTGCAGAAAGAATTATAAAAATCAAAATACTGGATACCGGCCCGTTCCCGCAAGGACAGGAAAGTAATACCCGTATTTTCGGTGGCCGTTACTACCGGCAGCTTATCGTCACTTTTACCTTTATCAAAGTTGTAGTCCTCTTCTACGGCGATTGCCACGACCCGGTCATCCGGAAATACTTTTTTCAACCGGTTGGCTTCGTAAATATCATCATCGGCTATTTGCGCCGGGAGGCAATTGGACAGTAATAAGCCGGCTGCCAGTACCATCCACTTCAGTTCTTTTCGCATAGTAAAAATTGTATTGAGCAATATAAAAATAGTTCCTCAAATAACGACCGTTTGCAGCGTATATCTGCTGTAAAAAATCAGTTCAACAACCAACGAAAACTTGTTTTAAATTCGCAGAATTAATACTTAATACTGCATGGCACGGAAACAAGAGGTTTTACAAGACGTAGTTATCAAATTTGCCGGCGACAGCGGCGATGGTATGCAATTAACAGGTACTCAGTTTACCAATAACACAGCAATGATGGGGATTGATCTGTCCACCTTCCCGGATTTTCCGGCGGAGATCAGGGCCCCGATCGGCACCCTGCCCGGGGTGAGCGGTTTCCAGTTACGTTTTTCCAGTGACCGGATCTTTACGCCCGGTGATGCCTGTGATGTATTGGTGGCTATGAATGCCGCCGCATTGAAAACCAACCTGTCAGTCTTGAAAAAAGGCGGGAAAGTAATCGTTAATACGGATGGCTTTGACAGCAGGAATCTCCGGCTGGCCAATTATCCCGAAGGAGAGAATCCGCTGGAGAATGGGAGCCTGGAAAACTATGAAGTGATCAGGATCGATGTGACCAAGCTGACAAGAGAAGCTTTGAAGGATTTTACGATGGGTATGAAGGAGAAGGACAGGGCCAAGAATATGTTTGTGCTCGGCTTTCTCTATTTTATGTACAACCGTGATATGGAAAATACCATCGGTTTTTTGAAAGAGAAATTTGGAAAGAAGCCGGAGATATTTGAAAGCAATGTAAAAGTGCTGCAAGCGGGATATAATTATGGCGATACTACAGAAACGTTTACAACGACCTATACTGTCGAGAAAGCAAAAATGCACCCGGGTTCTTATCGTTCCATCATGGGAAATATGGCCGTTACATATGGATTAATCGCTGCTTCGCAAAAAAGCGGTTTGCCTTTGTTTCTCGGGTCTTACCCGATCACACCCGCTTCCGACATTTTGCATGAATTAAGTAAATATAAAAATTTTGGCATCAGAACTTTCCAGGCTGAAGATGAGATCGCTGCTATTACTTCTGCGATCGGTGCAGCGTATGGGGGTTCATTGGGCGTTACTACTTCCAGCGGTCCGGGTATTGCGCTGAAAGGCGAAGCCATGGGATTGGCCGTGATGCTTGAAATACCCTTGATCATTTGTAATATACAAAGAGGCGGACCTTCAACCGGGTTGCCTACTAAAACAGAGCAGTCTGATCTGATGCAGGCTTATTATGGAAGAAACGGGGAATGCCCGATGCCCATCGTTTCCGCAAGCACACCGGCCGATTGTTTTGATGCGGTGTACGAGGCAGTAAGGATTGCGGTGCAACATATGACACCGGTTATCTTTTTAAGTGATGGCTATATTGCCAATGGTGCGGAACCCTGGAAGTTTCCATCTTCTGAAGAATTACCACCAATTACAGTAAAGTTTAAAACTCAGTTAGGAGACCAGGAGGATAAATTTCAGCCTTACTTGCGGGATGAAAAATTAGCAAGACCCTGGGCCGTGCCGGGCACTGCCGGGCTGGAACATCGTATTGGTGGGCTGGAAAAACAAAATGTAACTGGTAATATTAGTTATGAACCGGAGAATCACCAACTGATGGTAAAGATCCGGCAGGAAAAAGTAGATAAGATCGCTGAATATATACCCGAACAAAAATTAGACAGCGGTCCTGTCAAAGGAAAGATATTGGTGCTGGGCTGGGGTTCTACCTATGGCGCTATTAAAACTGCTTGCGCAGAATTGCAGGCGAAGGGTCATGCCATCAGTCATGCTCATTTGCGCTATGTTCGCCCTTTCCCTAAAAACCTCGGCGATATTATTAAGAACTTTGATGCCGTGCTGATACCGGAGATCAATAACGGGCAGCTGATCAAAATTATCCGGGATGTTTATTTTGTGGACGCCAAAGGCTACAATAAGATTATGGGTCTGCCGATCACCAAGGCAGAACTGGTGATCAAGCTGGAGGGAATGCTGGCTGAATAATAATTGTAAGTATATACGTAGCTAAAAAATCGCTGACTGCTCAGCGATTTTTTAGCTATAAAAGATTATTTATTTTTTCTTCATTTGTTCCAATGCCTTTTCCAGCAGTTCTTCAGCATTATCATCAAAAGTCAGGTTGGAAAAACTGCCTTTTTGAATAGTAATATCTTTAGGATGATTTTTTGATTTATCCATCAGCATAACACCCATAGCCGGTATAACTATGTTTTCAAAAGTTCCGGATATGCTCCATTTGTGGCCACCCATATTATTACTGCCAAGATCTATACATTCTGTAAGGGTTACTTTTGATTCATAAATTTTTTCTTCTCCACCCATAATTCCTCCGTATAATTCTCCCTTGTCACTGGGCCCCCGCTGAAACGACCTGCCCACTACGGGATAAGTACCGGGTTTGGTATCGAGTAGAAAATTCAATATCAGGCTTTCATTGTTACTGCCACCACTGGCTGTAAGCATGCAGAAATAATCGGCTCCTGGCTGTAATTTCTTTTTGTCTTTATTCACCAATAAAGAGCCGCCCATTTTCATTTCATTACCATCAATTGTAATGGTAGTGCCCGTTTGTTGAGGAATATCAACAGCAGGATTTTCATTTTTTTTGTTGCTCTTACAGGCGAAGAATGCTAAAGCAAGAGAAAGGATCAATAGTTTTTTCATGGTTGTTGTTTTTTGTAAAAATTTAGTTTCTAATTGTATTTTTAGCGGTATCTGCTTTTCCCACATTTTAATATATTCTTCAGTACCCAGAAAAAGCGGCCTTAATTGTGTTGGATTTAATCCTTGATTTTTTAAATCCTGTATTAAATCAGGTAACATACCATAATGGGCAAGTCCATCCAAATTAAAATCAAAATCTCTTCCGCCGGGGTAGGCATAGCTTCTTCTCATTGGTTCATTCGGGCCATTTTCAAACTGCATCCATAATTCGTAAATTTGTTTTACTATCCGGTAAAGTTCCATTGTTCTTTCATCTTTCCAGTTTTGCTGCACACTGGCATCGCCGTGTACACACATATAAGCTGCTTTTCTTTCTGCCGGACAGTCGCCCTTTCCAATTCCATAATCAGGGCAATCCAATTCATTATATTGCTCAACGGAGAGTTTGAATCCCGTAACTAAATTTTTTATTTT
>JAWXCO010000071.1:0-7571 GCA_034408705.1 Bacteroidota bacterium | reverse complement strand
TCATTATTTATATCTCCGTTATCAATACCCATTGCATTTTGAGAGGTATGATTAAAATATTGCTTTATTTTATTAGTAAATGTTCCATTTTTATTATTAACATAAAGAAGATCACTTCCATAATAGTCATTGGTAACATAAATATCTTTCCACCCATCCTGATTAATATCTAAAATGGCAATCCCTAATCCAAAACCCAGTTCAGTAAAGCCAGCTTTCTTCGAAACATCTCTAAATACAGGGTGATTTAATGAATCATTCCAGTCATTGCTAAATAACTTGTCAATTTCATCAGACGTATTTGAGGTAACCTGGTTATTAAAAAAAGCTGAACTTCTTTTTGCCAGCCCGGTTGTAACGAGGTACATATCTAAATCGCCATCATTATCATAATCAAAAAAGGCGGCCTGAACTGAATAACTTGTATCATCAAGTCCATATTCATGTGCCATTTCTTTAAAAACAGGAATTCCATTTTGATTCAGCCCCTTGTTGATGTATAGAAGATTTGTTCTTTGCTCGGGATTACTTTTAATAGTAGCAGAAACATAAATATCTTCCCAACCATCATTATTAATATCCACAACAGAAACTCCATTACACCACCTATGCATGCCATCAACACCTGCGACAGCCGTAATATCATCAAACTTCATATTGCCCTTATTTAAATAAAGCATATTTGAAACTGTACTTGCCGTGAAGTACAAATCCGGCAGCCCGTCCCTGTTAAAATCACCCACTCCTACTCCTCCGCCATTGTAAAGAAATTCCAAATCGATGGGGTTTATTGAATCATTTTCTGCTATTGAATTATTGAAATCAATACCAGATTCATCTGCTGATAATTTTGTAAAAAGTGTTGACTTTGAATCGCAGGATGAAATAAAATTAAATAAAAACAGGACTATTAAAAAGTAATATCCGCTCTGAAATATTTTATTAAATGGTTTCATTCTTAACAATTAAATGTTTAATCTGATTCTAAAGATTGCACAAAATTTTTTGCTTTTTCCTTTAACTCATTAATATATTCAGTATTTACCGGATTAAGAGCATTTACAAGTGAGCTGCCAATTCCAAAAGCTACCGCCCCTTCCTTTTTGAATGCTTTAATATTATTAAGAGTTATACCGCCTGTTGGCATAATAGGTATATGATTAAGGGGACTTCGTATATTTTTAAAATACTCTACATTTAATGCAGGAAATAATTTAATAATATCGCCACCAGCATTATATGCCAAAATAACTTCTGTTGGTGTAAATGCGCCGGGAATACTTACTGCTCCAAATTGTTTGGTCACTTGAATAGTTTCTATATTCAATCCGGGAGAAATAATAAATTTTGCCCCTGCTTCAATTGCCGATTTTGCTGATGATGCATCAAGTACAGTTCCAGCACCAATTATCATTCTGTCTCCAATTGTCTGGCTTAATTTGCGAATAACTGATAAAGCATCAGGTGAATTCAGGGTAATTTCAATTACCTTAATTCCTCCTTCATAAAGCGTATTTGCAATGTTTAAAACATCTTTGGGATTTATTCCTCTTATTATAGCAATTATTTTGTTTTCAAAAATATTTTTAAGAGTTGTCATTATAATATTGTGTATTAACAGCAGTTGAACCCATATGAAAAGTGAGTACAATGCAAAAGTAAATGTATAGTTCTGTTTAACCGTTCTGATCTGTTCTGAACGTCATGTGTTAATCTACAATTATTATTAAAGAAAAATGTGAGAGCAAGAAACTGAGAAAAAAAAGCCCCTATAGTTTTTCTGTAACCGCTGACCACAATGTCAGATAGCCAGGAAATTACCAGTGAATAATCACTATAGTCTTGTTATAAACTATACAGATTCAACTGATTATTATCATGTTCTTTGACATATTGCGGATAATCATTCGAAAATAATTCTAGCAAAGATGTAAGCTAATCGGTCATACAGAGAGGAATGATATTGCAGTTTCAGTTCTCTGACTACAAGAATAAATCGCTTAAATGATTGATTATTAACCACCTTAACCGGAATGGGAATTCTACAATAACAGAATTAAGCAAGGAATTAAACACCAGTGTTCCAAAAATTACCAGCCTCATTAATGAACTGATTGAGAACAACCTGATAAAGGACAATGGAAAGTATGACTCAACTGGTGGAAGAAAAGCAAGTATTTACGGGTTGGTAGCAGATGCCTGTTTTTTTATTGGGGTGGACGTAAAACGTTATTATGTTAATCTTGGCTTGCTTGATTTCAATAAGCAGCTTGTTACATTAAAAGAAAAGATCCCTTTTAACCTGGAAAACACACAGGATTCATTGCATTATTTAATGGAAATAATAAAGGATTTTATCAGGGAACAGGTTATTGCAAAAGATAAAATCCTTTCAATTGGAATAAATCTTTCCGGGCGAATTAATAATACTACCGGATATAGTTATAGTTATTTTCATTTTCATGAAGAACCTCTTTCTCTTATCATTCAAAAAGAAATTGGTATTCCAACCTTTTTGGAAAACGACTCGAGAGCCATGGCGTATGGTGAATTTTGCACCAGTGAAATAACCAATGCCCGAAACGTTTTATTTGTAAATATTGATTATGTTATCGGTCTTGGCATTTTGATTGATGGTAAGCTTTATTACGGCAAATCGGTTTTAGCGGTGAGTTTGGTCATATCCCTTTCTTTGAAAATGAAATCCTATGTCACTGCGGAAAAAAAGGGTGTCTTGAAACAGAAGCATCGGGTCTTGCATTGATTAGAAAATTAAAGGAAAAAATTGAACAGGGGTTAACTTCATCAGTTCTGAAGAAGAAAAAAATTGTAAATGATATTACATTGCCGGATATAATTACTGCTGCTTAAAATGAAGATATTCTATGTATAGAAATGCTTGCTGATATTGGAGAAAAGATTGGAAAAGGTGTGGCAATGCTGATAAATATCTTCAATCCTGAATTATTGATATTAGGAGGTACCTTATCAGAAACTGGCGACTATCTTCGTTTGCCTATCAGAAGTGCTGTAAATAAATATTCCCTTAGTCTTGTAAATAACGATACCGAATTAAAAATTTCGAAACTCGGAGAAAAAGCCGGGATCATAGGGGCCTGTTTAATTGCAAGAAACAAAGTGCTCTCCTTGTAGCTTCCTGGGCATACCCATTTTGATCAAAAACTCATCACAGACTAATTGTACCAGGAACTGTTTACAGAAAAAAATAATGAAAGTGTACATCTATTTGCTGATACAGAATAGAAAAAGGTTCTATTAATACGGGTTTCAGCGATTTCTGTAACAAAACCAGTGACAAGATTAATCAATCATGGCATCCATTATTTTTCTTAATGCCTCGCCAATCATTTCCAATACCTCGACATGTTTTCCTGCATCCTGTTTAACCACCCCGCTGTAAACAGAAATGCTGTTTATAGTGGAGCCGATGGCATCATGCAGGTCTCCCGAAATTTTGTTTCGGATATTCTGCATACGTATTACTTACAGAAGACGATAAAGGTAAATGGCATAAGTCAATCCTGTAGCGGTAATGTTTATAAGTGTTCCGAACCGGCAGGTTTACCAGAACGGAGCTGTGATAATGAGGTGAATTATTGTGGGTGTCTTATTCCATACCCCATCGTTGTTACTTGCTTTTACCTGAAAAATATATTCACCCGGATCGAGGTTTGTATAAGAAGCAAATCGTTTTAAAGCATCCGTATAAATCCATTCTTTGTCATAATCTTTAAGCTTGTAAGCTTATTGATTCTTTTCCGGATGAATAAAGCTAATTGCAGCAAAAGTAAACGTAAAATTATTTTGTTGGTAAGAAAGTCTTATCTGTTTCGTTTCATCAACGGGAAGATTAAAATTGCCAATTTAATAGTGTACGATTATGATCTTTAGATTTATTAATCGGGCTAATCACTGGAATGTAAAGTAATTTTCACAACCATCCATACTTTTCAACTAATTTATCTTTCTGGCTACGGGCGACAGGAATGTTTTCACCATTATTCATAACTACATACATATTATCGCCTCTGAAAAATTGTTTCACATGATTGAGGTTAATAATGTATTGACGGTGCACCCTGAGAAAATGGCGTTCTTCTAAAACATCCTGTACGTCTTTTAGTGTTTTTGAAATAACGTGTTGCTGTTTATTTAATAATATAAGTTTTGTATAATTATTACTGGCTTCGGCAAATACAATATCATTTATTTCAATAAAAGTTACACCGTTTTGACCGGGTATGGCAATTTTAGAAATAACCCCACCTTTTAATTCACGTTGCAATGCTTCTAACTGCGAAACGGAAGGATGTGTTTTTTTACTTACTTTTTCAACCGATTCAATCAGATCATTTATATCAAAAGGTTTTAACAGGTAGTCGAGTGCATTAAAACGGAAAGCCTTTAAAGCAAACTGATTGTAAGCAGTTACAAAAAAGATATTAAAATTTACAGGCATTAATTTTTTCAATAACTCAAACCCATTCATCACCGGCATTTCAATATCCAAAAAAACCAGGTCGGGGTTTAGTAATTCAATTTCATTTAAAGCTTTTGTACTGCTGCTAAATGAAGCTATTACTTCAATATTGGGACAATGTTTGCCGAGTTCAAATTTCAGCAGGTTTATACAGTCCCGCTCATCATCAATAATGACCGTTTTAAGTTTTGTCATTCAAAAGGGATTTTAATGGTTACCAATGTGCCTGCAACAGCACCAGTAATGTCTTTCACATCTTCAGTTTTCACAATGGCACCGGTTTTATATATCTGGTTGATCAATTCCAATCTCTCTGATGTAACTTTTGTTCCATAAGATTTATGATTAGCCGTAGATTTTCCCCTGAGCATAGCCGACCTTTCTCTTCCTACACCATCATCTTTTATTGTAATAGACAGTACCTGTTCGCCTGGCATAATGCTTACAGCTACTTCAACAACTCCACCTTCTTCTTTGTGCATTAAACCATGCCATATTGCATTTTCCACATAAGGCTGTAATAACAGGGGAGGTATCTCAATAAATCCACTGTCTATATCTTTATCTATTGTAATACTATATTTTAATTTGTCTTTAAAGCGCATAGCTTCCATTTGGATGTACAGATCCAGCGATTCTAATTCTGATTGTAAGCTAACTGTTTCGCTGCGTGAATTTTCCAAAGCCATGCGAATCAATTTTGAAAACTTAGTAAGGTATTTCGCCGCTGCCACCGTATCATTTTGAGTAGTATATAGTTTAATTGAATTTAGACAATTAAAAATAAAATGAGGGTTCATTTGAGAACACAATGCAGAAAGCGATACGTCTGCAAGGCTTCTTTGGAATTCTGCTTCCTTTTGTTGTTGCTCAGCTTTATCTTTTGCTAAGGCTGCCTTTAATTGTTCCTGTTTATGGCGGTTGCGATTTAAAAGATATAATCCTATAAACAATAATAAAGCTAAGCCTGCAATTCCATAAATTAATTGCTGCCGGCGTTTTAATTTATTGAGTCGTTTTCCTGTGAAAGGGTGGTTACCTCAGCAGCTTGCAAAGCTTTTTCTTTTTGTATAATGGTAAACTGTTTTTCCTGTTCACTTTTTTGTAATTGTTCGGTTTGGAGATCTGCCTGCGTTTTAAGAAAAGCTAAATGTTGCAGGTCTTTTTCTTTATTACTTAACGATAATTGTTGTTGACTGAGTAAAAACTTATTCCGTTGCAACAAAAGATTTTGAGATTGTTGCCTGTTTAAAAATTGTTGTTGCTGAAGTTGCGTATTTGTAACAGCCTGTTCTAATTTTATGGAGTCTTCTTTTTTGTTATATTCATTTTGAATTTCTAGCCGATTGATTTTTTGTTTGGTTTGATCGTTAACCTTTTTTTCTTTTATTGCAATGAAATTTTTGTAAGCCGACAATGCATTGGTATAATCAGGCTGTTGTTCATACAGAATGCTTTTGTTTTCCCATACAGTCATCTGAATATCAAGTGAACTTATTTTAGTTGCTATAGAAAGTGATTCATCAAATGTAGCAAGACTGAGTTTGTATCTATCCGCGGGCATTATTTTTAATACCTGTAATATACTGTCAGAGGCATCCCTGTAAACTTCTCCCATATTATTTAGTACTACAGCGCTGTTGTAACTTTGATTGAGCTTAGTAGAGAGTGACAATGATTTTTGATAATAGTTCATGGCAGGAATATATTGCCCTAAAAAATGCCAGGAAACGCCGATATTGGTATAGTTAGTTGTAAGTCCAGAATTGTGTTCTGATCTTTCATTGATGGCCAGCGCTTTTTCTTTATACCCCAATGCCTTTACATGTTCTTTCTTTGCATCGTATAAACTTCCGTATTCACTGTATAGAATTGCTAAGTTACCCCCAGTTTCCCCTATTTCTTCATAAATAGCCTTTACTTTTTCGAGGTACTCAAATGCGGTATCAAATTTTCTTAAATGCCTGTAAGCTCCTGCTAAACCGCAATAGTTAAGACTCAATAGATCTTTAAAATGATTTTTTACCGCTATGGAAATTGCTTCAAATAAAATTTCGATAGCCCGGGAGTAGTTATTAATGATTGCATAAACGACGGATTGGGTATTTAATATCTGGGCTTCGAATCTCTTGTTGCTTGTTTTTCGTATAAAATACAGCGCTTTGTCAAAATGATCCAGGCTTTGCTTACTGTTTCCTTTTAAAGCTTCAACTTTTCCCAGGATGAAATAGTTTTCAGCTAAGCCTGAATTGTTTTTGATGATCTTATTAATCTCTACTGCCTTGTTTGTATAAAAGAGAGCAGAATCGTTTATCGAAAGATTAATAAATGGTATCACTAATCCTTGATAAATACCGGTTAGTTTTACGCTATCTGTTCTATTTACTGTTTGCAGCGCTTTTCTTGCTTCAATAATCGCTTTGTTGTATTCGTTGTTAAGATTGTACAGGTCGCTTAAATTTTTATACGTACTGGATATTAGTTCCTGTCCGCCTTTTTCATTAGCGTATGCAAGAACTTTTGCATAATATTCAATTGACTTTGGATATTTATATTGATTTCTATATTCAGCAGCTATCTGTTGTAAAAGACTGACGTCAGTTTCAATATTTCTGGTTTGTAAAACTGCTAAAAGTGAATCTAATTTCTTTTGCGCCAGAACAGCACTACTGGCAGCACAAAAAGAAATAACCAGTTACCAGTAGCAGTTTCAATTTCATAAAACTTCTTTGTGCTTAAAAGTAGTAATAATTGCATTAGGATAAATATTTTGAGCTGCCAAAAACAGTTTTTTATATTGGGTAATCGTTTCTGCTGAGGGAACGGCAGCCATGCTGTTTATATTTACCTGTGAATTAAGAAATGGGCTTACTCAATAAAATGGTGCTTCACTCAATAAATGCCTGCCTTCACCTTGTAATTGCGCTAAATGCTGTTCTGCCGTTCTACTTTTGTTTAAGCCATTAAGTTATCAATTAAATAAATGGTTTTCACTTTTGCCTACTGACATGTTGAATCACTCTTTTTAATATTTATATGAAATCAACTAATCATCTTTCTATTTCATCAC
>JAWXCO010000070.1:0-10452 GCA_034408705.1 Bacteroidota bacterium | reverse complement strand
GGCGGGAACATTATAATAGTATGCCGCAAGGCCTTCAGTAATTTAACGCCCTGGTGCGTGTCTCACGCACCAGGCGTTAAATCATGTTAGGAATGGTAAAATCTTTAACGCCCAGGTGTATTTCTCACGCACCTGGGCGAAGGTGTTGTTGATCTGTGTAATACTAGTAGTACTGAACTACTGTTTATCTAATTATTTTTTTTGAATAATTTCCATGAGATTTATATTGGATAATATTTCCGGTTTTATCTCTTTCAAAAACAAGTGTCTCACCTAATTCATCATCATCTCTGATTCTCCGGAACGTATCAACTTCAATATGTTTGTAAAAAATCATTGCTTCACCGGGCTTTTCTGAAGGCAATCGAAGGCTGACTAATTTATCACCCCATGTTGAAAAATATACTTCACTCCACCAGGGCATTCGGTTGTAATAGCCGGTATATTCATTAAGTTCTTTTTTTGGCTGTAACGGATTTTCTTTTTCGGAAACCTTTACTTTATTTAAAATTTCACTAATTCCATCGGTATATTTCTCTGGATCAGTACCACTCGCATTAATCATTACGGAATAGGCTCTTTTATTCTTTAAGTCTAGTTGTAAGGTTGTCTGATACCCTGGACAGCTTCCTCCATGGCCAGCCCAGGTACTGCCATTACCCCCTTTATAAACTACAAATCCCAGTCCCCAGGTGGTTTTCCAGTTAGGATCTGTCCAATGAACAGTCTGCATATATTTAAGGGTGGAGGGCTTTAAAATTTCTGTAATTGTTGAATCTCTTAATCGAAATTGCCAGGATGCAAAACTCCCTAAATCAAAAACGTTTGAAGTGAAACCAGCTGCTGGTGCAATTCCATTGGCAGTAAAGAAATTAACTTTTTCCCGTTTGCCAATTCTTGTCATGGCACTGTAGCCATTTGCCAGTTCTTTTCCATATAATTTTTCAGGCATTACAGTTCGGGTAGCAGAAAGTCGCAGCGGGGTAAGAATATTTTTCTGAACATATTCATCATAGGAAATTCCTGTTTTCGCTTCTACTATTTCGCCTAACAGCGTGAGTCCAAGATTGCTGTATTGAAAATAGGTAGAGGCCGGATAAAGTGTTTCCTGTTCGCTTAATTTGGAATCAATTTGCTCTTTACTGGGAAAAGGGAAGTCTGGTCCTGTCCAGTATGGATATGCCGCTTCCCTGGGGAGTCCGGAAGAATGTGTCAATAATGAACGGACGGTAATCAGGCCGCTTTCCGGATATTTTTGTTTTAGTTTATAAGCAGGGAGTAAATCACTTACTTTGTCATCCAAACGAAGTTTTCCTTCATCATATAGTTTCATAATAGCTACAGATGTAAAAAGTTTGGATATTGAACAAATGCTAAAAAGTGTGGAAGCATCTGCTTTACTATTTTTTTCAACATTTGACATACCTACGGCGCCTGACCAAAGTACTTTTTGATCATCAATTACAATCGCTGTTAAGCCGGGTATATGATCAAAATCTTTTTGAGCCTCTAACCATACCTCAACCAATTTAAAAGCTTCAGTATAGTCCTTTTTCTTTTCCTGGGCATGGGCAGTGCTGATTAATATGGAAAGTAAAATGATTAGATAATACTTTTTCATTTTTCTGGTTTTAGAATTAACTCTTTTTTTAAAATAATAGTGTCTATTAAATATAGGTTATATCACTTTGTAATGCATTCTTTTTCGAAGATTATTTAATGATATGTCCTTAGTCCTGAGAATAGTGTTAGATTGTTCCGCCTGAGGCGAGATGTGTTCAGGTTGTGGAACCATTACTATTTTTGAGTTACTTTTCTGATTTAAGCGAATATTTCTGACGAAAGGCAGGTCCATTTTATAAACAGGAATAGGAGTGGAGACTTTGTTGCCAGGATATTTAAAATGATTAAATTGTTTTATAATTTGATAAGAAAGTTTGATTTATGAAACGGATAGTTTTTTTTATATTAATTATTTTTCTTTGTAAAATAAGTTTAGCACAAACGTTTACAGATTTAAATGATGAGTTCATCACTTTATTTCAGCAGAAGGATTATACAGCTGCAGTAATAGTTGGGGAAAAAGCAGTGATAAAAGCAAAAGAAGAATTTGGCATTCAAAATATTAACTATGCTATTTCTTTATTCAACGTGGCAGAAGGATATTTTTATTTACAGGATTATACTAAAGCCCTGCCAAATTATAAATTTGCAATTGATTGTTATCAGAATAGTGATAATTCCGCATCGTCGCAGGAACAAGTGGCAATGATACATAACAGTATTGGGACTATTTATTTTGTTAACAATGATTTTGATTCTGCCATCAGCTATTTTAATAAATCTGCAGACTATTACTTCCTTCATGTAATTGATAATTTCGATATTTTATTAGTAGTAACAACAAACCTGACAGATTCTTATTTTAAAATTGATGATTTCAAAGGATTGTTTGAAATAGCTGTAAAAACATTGCCAATACTTTTGAAGAAAAAAGGAAAGGACAGCCCTGAATACTACTCAATGACATATTATAAAGGGTATTCTTTATATAATCTTAACAGGTTTGCAGAAGCTGAAACAGCCTTAAAGGAAGCACTTCAATTGGTAGAAAAGCTCCAGGGAAAAAATAATGATGAATATGCAGCTGTATTGATTGATCTGTTTAAATCTGTTAAGATGCAAAACAGAATACAAGAAGCTGAGCAATTTCTGCTGGAAGGGCTTCATATTTTAGAAAAACTTCCGCAAATCGATTCCACTATACTGGCCATGACTTATAAAGGGGCCGGTGATTTTTATTCCGACAATAGTTTTTTTGAATTGGGTGAAAATTATTATATTAAATCGTTACAATTTTTACAAAAAAAGGATAAAACAACCAGTGACTTGTATAATAGTGTTTTGCAAAGCAGATCCTACTCGTATGTACAGGCAGGAAGGTTACTGGAAGCTAAAAAAATATTGAATGATCTGTTAGCTTTGTATGCACATCCTGTGTCAGGTGATAGTGCAATAGCAGCAGAATTGTTAATAGTGACTGGAAATGCTGAAGCCCAATTAGGTGAATTGGATGCAGCAGAGGCACATGTGAATCAGGGAGTAGGCATTATAAGAAAGATTTATAACGGCAATTCTTATTTAATCTTTACTGCCAATGAAGTGCTGGGGATGGTCTACTTTAAACGGGGTGACAACAATAAAAGTATTGCAGCATATTCGGATGCTATTGAAAATGCAATAAAATATTTTGGTATTGAAAGCAGACAAGAAGCTTCTTTGTTGTCTAACCTGGGGATCACCTATCAAACAATTGGTAATTATGCAGCTGCTGAAGTAGTTTTAAGGAAATCATTACTAATAAGAAAAAAAATATTAGGAGATGAACATCCTGAATATGCTATTAGCCTGCTTAATCTTAGTATGGTACTGGTCATGCAATCCCGCTATGAAGAAGCAGACAAGCTAATGCTGAATGCCTTTAATATCTATGTGAAAAAGAAACTGGAGAATACTACAAATTTTATTAGTCTGATGAATAATGTGGCATTAATGGAACAGCGTAAGGGTAATAATGACATTGCGAAAACAATATATTTTCGGTTACAACAGATTTTACAAAACAGGGATGATAAAAATATTGAACCTTTAACTTTACTGTATGGAAATTTAAGCGCAATATATCTTAATGAAAAGAAGTTTGATTCTGCCATCTTTTATGTATCAATTTCTGCAAAATTATTAGAGGATAATAATAAAATCAATTCAACAGAATTTATTAAAAATGCCAATTCACTAATGTTGGCATATAAAGGAAAAGGAGATTTTGTTCAGGCAAATAAAATTGCAGTTAAACTATTGGTGTTATGTAAGCAGGTGATGGGCGATGAATCTGAATTGCTGGCTATAATTTATATCAACATTTCAATGCTGGAACTGGCACAACAGCATATGGGAAAAGCAGGCGAATATCTTCAGAAAGGGAATACGATCTTGTTAAAACAATTTAAACAAAATTTTTATGTATTGAGTGAAAAAGAGAAACTGATCTGGTGGGATAAACAAGCTTTTCTATTTAATCTCTTTCCCTCTTTAATGTTACAATCTACAAGCACAACCGGATCATTGGTAGAAGCCATGGTTGATCAGCAGTTACAGTTAAAAGGATTTGTATTAAACGATGCAGCAGCTAATATCAGAAGAGCAAGATCCATTGCAAGTCCGGCTTTGTTGAAATTACTGAATCAATGGCAATCAAGTAAAACGATTTTAAATAGGTTATATGCAAAGCCTGTAAGTGCCCGACTATTTTCAACTGATAGTCTTGAAAAAATTACCAATACATATGAAAAAGAGATCAGTCAATTGTCAGCCGGTACTATTACGCAATCGTTAAATACTATTAACTGGAAATTAGTGCAATCTTCGTTAGCACCAGATGAAGCAGCAATTGAATTTGTAAAGATTCCTTTTTATAGAGATGGCGTTTTTTCCGATACGATTCAGTATGCGGCCATTCTCATCAGACAATCAATGGCATCCCCTAAATTTATTTCATTGATTTCAGAAAAAAAACTGGTACAATACCTGGCTATTGATTCATCAGGTGAAAAAGAAGTGTCAATTCACAAAATTTACAGAGGTTTAAAGTTAAACAATAACGGCTCATTTCTTGGGGATAGTGTTTATGCAGCCATCTGGCTACCATTAATGCCTTACTTACAAAATATAAAGAAAGTTTCTTATTCGCCGGATGGAATTTTGCACAAACTGGCTTTTCATGCTATACCCATGTCAAAGGACTCAATACTTCTTGATTTGTTTGAATTACAACAATACAGTAGTATCCGTCAGATCGCTGAAAGAATAACAGGAGAAAATAATTTATGGAAATCAGTTTACATGTTAGGTAATCCTGATTTTAATAATACAGTGGCAGTCAATGGGAATACTAAAAGAAATACTGGCACAGGGCCCTGGCAGCCATTACCCGGCACAGCCAATGAAGTTGCCGGTTTACAACAACTATTTAAATCAAATAATATTGCTGCAACGCTGGTAAGTGAAACCAAAGCCACAGAAGCTTCATTTAAATACTTAAACAATCATTCCCCCGAAATCATACACCTTGCCACACATGGTTTTTTTCTAAAACAGAAAAAAGATACGGAACAAAAAACAGGATTGATATTGGATGGAGGAGAAACACTGTCAATGGCAGACGATCCTTTATTACGAAGTGGTATTGTACTGGCGGGTGCAAATAACGCATGGGGTAAATCCAGATTGGATGGCGAGGTTGAAGACGGAATTGTAACGGCATATGAAATTGCCCAATTAAATCTATCCAATACAAAACTGGTAGTACTGAGTGCTTGTGAAACCGCTTTGGGAGATGTAGAAGGAACTGAAGGAGTTTTTGGGTTGCAACGGGCTTTTAAACTTGCCGGAGTAAAAAACCTGGTAGTAAGTTTATGGCAGGTACCGGATAAGGAAACGGTCGAACTGATGAATCTGTTTTATACCAACTTGTTAAATAAGAAACCGGTACGGGTTGCTTTTAATCTTGCACAAAAAATAATGCGGTCTAAATATGCCCCTTATTTTTGGGCCGCCTTCGTATTAATAGAATAGCCGAAAAGTACAAATTTATTTGTGGGTATCACACCTCAGCAATTTTTATACATTAAGACTACCTTTTTATTTTCCAATTGTTTAAACTTGTACAATTTATATCATTGTTGATACCTTCAATGCCCTGTTGGGTGTCTCACGCACAGTAAGCCGGGTTACTTTTATTATTATTTGTGTAAACCTATTTCAGGAAGAATTACAGCGTTTGACGGAAATAGTGCGTGAGACAGTCACGAGGGCGAAGTATTCAGTGCAGCTACAGAATTATATTACAGATTATCGCCGGGCCGATAACTATGCCTCTACTCCACATCTTGCCTAAGGCGAGACCGGGCTGTAAGTTATCGGCTACCAAACAGTAAGTTTGGAAAACAGGGCAGGGTAGAAAAAATTATACAGACTTAAATAAGACGCCAATCAATAAACAGACAAAGCCGGTAATATTGGCAATCTGACGATATTGAAAAATATGAAACCACTTTGCTCTGTAATCAGCCCAGTTTGCCGGATAATTATCAGGTGACCATGAATTAATGGTATCATTAATAGGTAAGTTGCCTTTTAGGGTAAGTAATGTATCTGCTACTAAAGAGATAAAAGCAATTACAGCCATAATAAATTGCAGGCTACCCGGGTTTTTGAGTGTTACATTAACCACTACAAGAGTAAGTAGTAATGCTGCATAAACCACCCATCTAAAGTTGCGTCGCATACTGGTATCAATCAGTTTTCGTATTTCTATATAAGTAGCTGCTTCCGGTTTAAGTTGCACTTCCTTTAAACTAAGGATGTACATGAATGACTGGCTTGCAATAATACCATACACCAGCAGTGTAATTAGAAAAATGACTGAAGTTATCATGATTTATTTTTGACAGCTGACCCGGAGAACAGGAGATAAACAATATACAAAACAACTACAATTGTATCTGCAATAACAGCTGTACCAGCACCCATACCGAAGTAGGATTGGCCAGATGAAAGGACAAGGGTAATAAAAATAATTTTGCTGATTCCTGCAATAACAAGAACGAATCGTCTTACCGGCGTATTAAATGCACCGTAAATAAGCATAATACCCATCAGACCGATTAAAGCTGACCAGTTAAGGACAATAATACCGGCTACTGGCCCCTCTGTTGCCTCACCGAAATTAGATTTTAGGGAAGCTTCGGGAGAAAAATCCCAGAAACATCGTGCAGGTTAATAGCCCTGAAACAAGTATAACCCATTTAAAATTGGATATGAAGAAGCGCATAGTTTAGTAATTTGGTTCAGACAAGTGATATTTTAATGAACTGAATAAAAATACAGTATTTTTTATTGTAGCAATTACGGAATAGAAAATTTTAGTTCCCGGGGAGTGTCAGTTGGTCCCGATTGCTATCGGGATGTGTTGGAGTTCTCTCAAAAAGCGGGACAAGTTGTGGTATTCTGATATTTTACCAACGCCCAGGTGTGTGTCTCACGCACCAATATCCTGGTCACTTTTATTATTATTAATGTAAACCTATTTAAGGAGGAATAACAACGTTTGACGGAATTAGTGCGTGAGACAGGTACCAAAGCGAAAGTTTGTAAGACCCGGTAGGGAAGATGAAAACCTCAATCACGAAGTGAAGTATGTAAATTACATCAAATTATTACATCATGTTTCGCCATAAAGGCAACAACAGAACATTTATTCATAACCTTCGGTTAGCGTCTCTTCTTTCTTTGGTAGCCGGCATTGTCAATATTACGGGTGTATTATCTGTAAAAGTACTTACAACAAATGTTACGGGGCATTTTGCATTTTTTGGAGAAGAGTTTTCACAAAAGAATTATGTCATTGCAATAGTTTACCTGGTCTTTATTTTGTCTTTTCTGGCAGGCGCTTTTTTTTCAAACATGCTGATAGAAATTTTATCAAGAAAAAGACCGGTATTAGCTTATGCCGTACCGATGTTTTTCGAAATCCTGCTGCTGACTTGTACAGGATTTTTTGGTAAGGAATATGTGTACACGGATTTCAGCGGACAGGTAGTTGCATGTGTATTATTGTTTTCGATGGGTTTGCAAAACTCACTGGTAACAAAAGTTTCGCAATCTGTTGTAAGAACAACTCATTTAACAGGTCTGTTTACTGACCTTGGAATTGAATTGTCACAATTATTTTTTTATCGGAAAAAGCTCGAATTTCATCAGTTATCAAGAAGCATTTTTTTGAAATTAGCTATTATCGGTTGTTTCTTTTCCGGTTGTGTTATCGGGGGACTTGCTTACCGCAGTTTAGGTCTAAAAACGCTGTTAGTCGCTTCCGTTGTTTTACTTTTTGCTTTATTCTATGATAATATCCGGTTACATTATTATAATCTTAAAAGAAAGATACAGGCAAGGTGATTTTTTCACCAATTATTTGGATAAGTGATTTTTAGGGTAAATAGGGGGAGTCTTTAATTCATTTGGTTGGAGGATATACTTCGGTATCCTGATAGCAATCGGGACAGTAAATTAACCACGGCGCGAGAATTACAGCGTTTGGCGGAACTGGTGCCTGAGACAAGCATCAAGCCGAAAAATACTAAGTGTAACAGTGCAAAAAAACCGTCCGGCCTCTCCTTTCCTAAATACGGATGCGGAGCCACCGGACGGTAAGAACTAAATATATTATAAAACAATATTGGCAATATTGTTACATAGAACATCCACATCGCCTACCGTATGCCCCCTCCGGTTACACATGATAGCTATCACCACTCCTTTGTCACGGTATACACGCAGGTGCGACCTTGCACCCGTCCAACTACCGCTATGTTCTGCAATGCGATTGGGACTACTTCCACTTACGGCCCAGGCTACACCATACCCTTCGTTTGGAAGCACCCTTGTCCACAGCACATTATCTCTTGCTGCTGGTTTTACAATTTTCCCATCTAATACTTTCCATCCGAACCGGGCCAGGTCCACCACATTCATTTCAAGGCCACCACCAAATACTTTCCAACTATTATTACCATAGGTAGTAGTGGAGTTATTATCCTGATAAGGTTTGGCTCTATCATAGTCAGCGGGCAGGTTTGCTGAAGTGAACATTACCCGCAAGCTCTCCAGATCGTAAGGTTTTGCCAATTCAGATTGTACCAATTGTGCCGAACTGCGGCTGGTTACTTTTTCCAGCACAGCAGCCAGGTAGGTGTGTGCATGCGTGGAATAATTGACATTCGTATTATTCGTACATCCTGCTACAAAATCGGCATTCCATATCTGGGTTAATGCGTCAATGGCTTTATTGTATTGCTGTGTCGCAGGATCGGGGCCATCGTAATGTTGTAAACAACCCAGGTGTGCATACAGCTGCTTAACTGTATGTATGTGCTTAGCCGGTAGTGTTACCACGCTGCCGTCGGACTTTTGAATATTGGTAAGATAGCTTCTTGTCGTGTTGTTCAGGTTTAGACTTACGTTAGCGCCGTTTCTCAATTTACCCTCATCGGCTAATTTAACGGCCAGTGTGCCACTGAATACTTTGGAAACAGAAGCTGCCATGTAAACCGTTTCGCCATGCGATACTTTACCGGCTTCTTTATCCGCAAAACCAAAACCCCGGCTATAAAGTATTTCACCGTCTTTAATAATAGCTACCGAAATACCCGGCAGGTTATTTTCATTGCGGTACTTGTTAACCAGGTTATCCAATTCATCTTTCTTGTTATAATCAAAGCGGCTGTTGTTTTCAATCCAGATACCACCATAGCGCATACCGGCAGAAGTGGAGTAACATTCAAAATCTATAACACGATATCCTCTATCCCGGTATTCCCGCCATAGGTTGGCATATTCGAGCTCGGTGCGATCGGTACGTACCTGGTAGCCCATACCAGATTTTTTTTCGCAAATGAAGGCATAGCGTTGGGTGCCGCCATCTTTATAGGAGTCAAAATTAGTAATGACGTAACCCTGGCTGCTCAAGGTGTTAATACGTGCCTGGTAGCTGTCCCTGTCAAGGGCATGTTCCTGCTTCCAGTCTGTGTTGTCAGCATTTTTCACCCATACAGATGCGTAGCGAATACCGCTGCTTGTTTCATACATCTCAAGGTCTATCATTTTGAGGCCAGCATTTTTCTGTTCGGTCTTGTAGCTTTCAAATTCAGCTTTTGTCATTCCTCTTTTTGAAGCCCAGTTATAGTTTTCTGTGTTCTTAATCCAGATACCGGCAAAACGCTGAGCGCCGCTCATGCGGTAGCTTTCAATATCCACTGGTCTGTAACCCTGGGTTTTCAACTCCGTCCATTTGGTATGGTAGGCATCATCGGTCATATCCCGGTATTCGGCCCAGCCGCGGTTGGTTTTATTTTTTTCCCAAACCATAGAATAGCGGATGCCGCCGGAAGCTTCATAGCCATCCATATCAATCATGATGTAGCCGGCATTTTTGTACTGTTGAAATTTTTCTCCAAAAGATGCCCCGGTAAGATCCCGGAAGGAGAGCCAGTCAATGTTTTTTTCAAAACTGGGTTCATTACCCCTGGCTGCTATGCATAGCAAAGCCATACAGGCAGTTAGTATTTTTTGTAGCATAAATAATGGTTTATTAGTTTATGGTATTGATCCGTCTGTTAGCTTTCGGATCGGTTGGAAAATAAAGGTAATGTTTAAAAGAATATGAGAAATGGGGAGTGGGGTTTGGCGAGTGGCGAGTGGGGGTTAACGCCCTGGTGCGTGTCTCACGCACCGCTTAATGCCCTGGTGAGTGTCTCACGCACCGCTGACCGGTTCTCTTTAATGCCCTGGTGCGTGTCTCTCTCACCGCTGACCGGTTCACTTTAATGCCCTGGT
>JAWXCO010000069.1:0-7589 GCA_034408705.1 Bacteroidota bacterium | reverse complement strand
CTAACCCACCGCATTCCATTATTCGCTTTATACCTTTTGTTCCGTCATTATTAGAGCCTGTTAATACTATACCAATCAATTTGTTTTGGTATACTTCGGCTGCCGATTCAAATAATACATCAATGGATGGTCTTGCAAAATTTACGGGTTCATCAATTGTAAGTGAAAAGGTTCTATCCTTTTCGATCAGCAAATGATAATTAGCCGGGGCGATATAAACTTTTCCGGTTTCCCGGCCGAACGACTGTTCAGTCGGGCAGGCAATTTTTTCTTTTTCATCTGCTTCTTTTATAGTAAGATTGCTTTTATCGTTTAACAGGTTTATCCATTCATTATCAGATCGGGCACTTACATGCTGCACTATAATAATTGGTATTCTGAAATCGGCAGGCAATGTTGAAAATATATAATTCAAAGCATTCATCCCGCCTGAGGATACCCCTATTACAATTGCTTCGTAATTCATTATTAGTATTTCTTTTTAAAGATTCTTTGTTTTTTATCCAACTCAGTATATTTTTCAAAAAAGTCGGTAAAGCGTAAACCTTCTTTGGAACCCAAACATAAAATGCCAGCATTAATAAGGCTGTCATAAAAAAGTTTTTGCACCTTGTTTTGTAAATTGTTATCAAAATAAATCAGCACATTTCTACATAATATCAGGTGCACCTCGGCGAATATGCTGTCGGTAACTAAATTATGGTTTGCCCAAACAATGTTTTTTTTTAACGATTGATTCATGATAACGTTATCATAATTCGAGGTATAATAATCTGAAAAAGATTTTTTTCCTCCAGACAATTGATAATTTATAGTATATTCCTTCATCATTGCATTTGAAAATATTCCTTCTTTTGCCCTGTTTAAAGCGTGTTGGTTAAAATCAGTAGCATAAATTGTTGTCCTGTCATACAATCCTTCTTCCTGCACAATGATTGCCATTGAATAAGCTTCTTCACCGGTTGCACATCCGGCATGCCATATTTTTATAAAGGGGTAGGTTTTTAAAATAGGAATAACATTTTCCCGTAACGACCTGTAAAAATCCTGATCACGAAACATTTCGGTTACTGTGATTGATAAATCCTGTAAAAGTTCATATGCAAATGTTTCATCCTTCAGAACTTTAGTTTGAATTTGAGAAACATCCTCTAATCTGGACAGCGCCATCCTGTTCCGAATTCTTCGATTGATGTGGGCTTTGGAATACTGCCTGAAATCATATCCGTATTTTTGGTAAATAGCCTCTAATAATAACGAAATTTCCATATATAGCGTATTTATTCCCGTTTCATATTTTCGTTACTTAATGATGACTGCATTAATAATTTTAGTTCGCTGGAATATATTTATAAACCGTAGCCCTTTTCTTTAGCTCGCTTGTTGCAATAATGATTCCATTATGATTCTCTACTATTTTTTTTACAATGGCGAGTCCGATTCCGGTACCAGCATATATTTCTTTGCTATCCAATTTTTGGAATACGCCAAAAATACGTTCGCCGAAATGGGGTTCAAAGCCAATACCATTGTCTGAAACACTGGTATGCCAATAATTTTTTCCCGGAGAAAATTTTTCCTGAACGAGTTGGTCTTTATCATATGAATTTAAGCAGGCCGGCGTGTTAGTATTTAATTTAGCGCCTTTTACAATGCTGCTTTTTATGGTGATATGTGATGGGATATCGGGCTTTGAAAATTTAAGTGCGTTGCTGATAAGGTTATACATAAGCTGCCGAAACTTAAAGGTAATGATATTGGCAGGGTACATTTCGCCAATTTCAATGCTTGCCTTTTTTCCCCTGATAGTGTCTCTCAGGTTGTTCTTTACTTCTTCTACAATGATGTTGAGGTTAGTTTTTTCGAACGTGTGATCGGTACTGTTGATACGGGAAAAAGCCAGCAGGTCATCAATGAGTTGCTGCATAAAATGGGCAGCCAATTGCCTGCGCTGAAAATTATATTTTCCTTTATCACTCAGGTTTTTATTTTCGGGTAGGATAGTTACAAAGGTTTTTATTTTACGCAGGGGCTCCTGCAGGTCGTGGCTGGATATATAAGTAAATGCCAGCAGCTCTTTATTGGCAATAATCAATTCCGCTGCCCTGTTTTCTTTTTCTTCATTTTGAAAGAGTAACTCCATATTAGCAATAACCAACTCTGCCGCACGGTTCTCTTTCTCTTTGTTTTGAAAAACAAGTTCTTTGTTAGCAATAGCTAACTCAGCTGCTCGATCTTTTTTTTTCTGTTTTTGAAATACTAGCTTTTTATTAGCAATAGCGAGTTCATCTGATTTTTTTTTATCCATGCCAGATTACTACAAAACATATTCGTAGCCTCAAAAGTTAACCTATTTAATCCATATAGCGATTAAATATTTTGAAAAGAGATTAAATCATTCACAGATGCTAAAGCCAGACATGTTTTGTAAAGAAAAAGCCAGACTTTTATTATAAATATTTCTTCGAAGAAAATGTAGTAGCTTTCGCTAAATGACAGATAAAACCAATCTGTCAAAAAACTGCAATAATGGCCTGCAAATCCTGATTAAGGAAATACTCCTAAAAGAAATTTCTTTTTGTAATAACAGGTATTGTGAAGTCAGGAAATGTGATCAGAATAATCAGTACAGTTGTATTAACTGGTTTTATTTTTTTAATAATCTTATCTAAGTAATAATGAAGAAAATATTGATATACGATGATGATATTGATATTTTGGGGCTTTGTGCAATCATATTAAAGCGTCAGGGCTTTGACGTTCTTTGTAAGGACAATTGCAAGGAAGTCATTGCTGAAATTGAAAGTTATAAACCTGATGTGATATTAATGGATAACTGGCTTCCGGATATTGGAGGTGTAAAAGCGGTACAGCTTATAAAGAGTATTGAACACCTAAAACAGATACCAGTTGTTTTCTTTAGTGCCAACAGCCAGGTTGAAGAGCTGGCAAAGGAAGCTGGTGCTGATTATATGTTACAGAAACCTTTTGAATTGGATGATCTTGAAAAAATAATTGTTACTGCTACTCAACAAGATGTGAAGTACTCTTTTGAAAGTGACTGATTATCCCCGTTGGTAATTGCATTACAATGGAAGAGCATCGCGTTGCCCCTGAATATATCAATTGGGTAGAATGGCAGAAAAGAGGTTTGCCGCTGAATGATCATTGATCACTGTATCCCTGAAAAAACGAACCCTACAACCTGACATAGCGAAAGAATCCTCCCCTCAGGGAGATGTGGCTTTATTTTTGTTTTTCAGCCAATATATATTACAAGCCAACACATAATGAAAAAAGCACTGAAAATCACCTGTATCAGTTTTCTTGTCCTTATTGCCCTGGCTTTTATTATACCAGTCGTATTTAAAAAACAAATACAGGCATTGGTCAAGCGGGAGATCAATAAGAGCATTGATGCCAAAGTTGACTTTTCTGATGTCAAACTTTCCCTGTTCCGTCATTTTCCCCGGGTCGGCATTATCATTAAAGACCTGACCATTATCGGCTCCAATGAATTTGCCGGCGATACGCTGATCGCAACAAAACAACTGGATGCCGCTGCCGGGTTGTTCAGCGTACTGAAAGGAAAGGATATTAAAGTATCCGGCGTTACCCTCGAATCGCCCCGTATTCATGTACTGATCACCAAAGAAGGAAAGCTAAACTGGGATATTGCTAAAGCAAGCAGCAATACCAGCAACAATAGAGATACTTCGGCATCTGCTTTTAAGATGAAATTGAAAAGGTATTCAATCAACGATGGCTACCTGCTGTTTCGGGATGAGCAGGCCCATACTTTTACTGAAATAGAAGGACTTGATCACAATGGTAGTGGAGACCTAACCGCTGATGTTTTCGATCTTTCCACCACCACTAAAGCGAACTCTGCCAGTTTTACACAGGATGGCATCCCCTACCTTGTCAATACAAAAACAACTATCGAAACAGCTATAAAAATTGATAATAGGACCAATACTTATACATTCAGCACAGATGATATTGTGCTGAATAACCTGAAACTGTCTGCTAGTGGTTTTATTCAAATGGTGAATAGTACAACATTCAATATGGATGTGAAATTCAAATCACCAACTAATGACTTTAAGGACATACTATCCATGATCCCTGTTATTTATCAAAATGATTTTGCCAAAATAAAAACAAGTGGCAAAGCAGTATTCAACGGCTTTGTAAAAGGAACCTATACGCCGCAAAAAATGCCGGCCTACGAGGTCAACCTTGAAGTGAAGGACGGATCATTTCAATATCCTGATCTGCCGAAGCCCGTAAAGAATATCCAGTTAACCTTACAGGCCAGTAACGTGGATGGCCAACCGGATAATGCCATCATCAATATTCCAAAAGGACACCTGGAAATGGATAATGAACCTTTTGATTTTCGTTTTGTGTATACAAAGCCCGTCACTATCCAATTAATTGATGCGGCCGCAAAAGGCAAAATAGATCTGGGCCAGCTATCCAGGTTTATTAAACTACCTGCCGGAACCAAATTATCAGGACTGGTTTGGGCAGATGCGTTTGTAAAAGGTCCTATGAACGCTTTGCAGCAACAAACCGGCCTTTTTACCGCTGGCGGTTTTTTTGATATCCGGAACCTGTATTATGCAGATAATAGTTTTCCGCAACCTATCAAGAATGGTAACATAAAAGCAACGCTGGAAAACAGTGGTGGCGTTGCCGATAAAACAGTGATCAATGTTTCTTCCGGCCATATTGAAGTGGGTAATGATCCGGTAGACTTTACACTTCAATTAAGCAACCCTGTATCGACGGTCGATTTTTCCGGTCATGCTAAAGGAAGGTTCACCCTGGACAATCTCAAACAGTTTGCCAAACTTCCCGCAGGGTCCGGTGGAGAACCCGGCACCAGCGTAAGCGGTCTGCTGAATGCGGACATGGGTTTTAGCGGGAACAAAACAGCTATTGATCAAAAACAGTTCGATAAAATCTTATTGACCGGTACGGCGGGTGTTACCAACCTTACTTATAAATCCCCAGCATATCCTACTGGCATCGTGGTTTCCAACAGCCAGTTAACTTTCAATCAAAAAACGGTAACGCTAAGCAGCCTGAGTGGTCAATACCTCACTACTAATTTTACTGCTACCGGTGTGTTAAATAACCTCGTTGGCTATGTCATGCAGGGTGAACCGCTGTCAGGTAACCTGAAAGTGGATGCAGATAAAATGAACCTTAATGACTGGATGGGAACAACGGCCAGTACTCCCGCCGCTACAGCAACTAATAATGCCGGGAGTCCCTTCCTGGTACCCGCTGATGTCAATTTCACCATTAACGCTTCGGCAGATCAGGTAAAATATGATAAGGTGGATTACAACAATGTAAATGGCACCCTGGTATTAAATGATGAAAGCGTAAATTTTCAAAACGTAAAGACGGCTGTATTGGATGGAAATGTGACAATAAATGGTTCTTACTCTACCAAACTGAATAAAAAAGAACCGGATATTGGTTTGAGCTATGACATAAAGGATATGGATGTACAGAAAGCATTTCTTTCCTATAATACTATCCAGGCATTGATGCCAATTGGAAAATTTCTGGCGGGTAAATTGAGTTCTCAACTTTCGCTAACGGGTAACCTCTATGGTAATATGATGCCAAAACTCAACAGTTTGACCGGTAGTGGCAACCTCTTCTTGCTCGAAGGTGTATTAAAGAAATTTGCCCCATTGGAAAAACTCGCCGCATTGCTGCAAATTGACCGGCTGAAATCGATCAGTATAAAAGACATCAGGAACTATATTGAATTTGCCAATGGGCGGGTACTGGTAAAACCTTTCAACATTAAAATTGATAATATTGAAATGCAGATCGGCGGGTTTCATGGCTTTGACCAGTCCATCGATTATGGAATCCAGATGAAATTACCCCGGAGTGTGATGGGAGCGAAAGGAAATGATCTCGTCAATGGACTGGTTACGCAGGCCAATAGCAAGGGCATTCCTTTAAAACTCAGTGAAACCATCAACCTGAATATTAAAATGACAGGTAGTATCAATAACCCCAATATCGGGATCAACCTGAAAGAAGTAGCAGGTGATGCTATAAAACAGATCGAAGAACAGGCAAAAGACTTTGTCCAGGCTAAAATTGACAGCGCCAAACAAAAAGTGAAAGACTCCCTGCAGGCGGTCAAGGAAAAAGTTACTGAGAAGCTGAAGGATAAACTGAAAAAACAGATTTTCGGAAAGGATACTTCTGCGGTACCCAATAATAATCCCCTCGACAGTACTCCTAAAAAAACAGACCCGGGTATTAAAAAAACAATAAAAGATATATTTAACAGGCCGAAGAAACCGGCTACTGATTCGGTAATACAATAATGGAAAAAGGGTCTTGAATAATCAAGACCCTTTAAATCTGTCGGGACGACCCTCCCGACCTATGACGGGATACGCTAACCGTATCGCTGCCCAAAGAAATTAATTATGATAATGGTTTGTAATAATTAAGGGCAATCAATAAATGACTACCCTTAATTAAAAGTCGGGATGGATGGACAAAGTTCGAACCAATTTATCAATGACTTAGAAAAAATTAAGCCTTTTTTAATTTAGTTAAGAAGCAAATAAAAATCTAAAAAACACAGAAATAGTGTATAAATTTGTAACCAATTTGGTAACATTTATTACCTTTGCCAGTGAAATATTGCTATGAGAATAATTGCTGTTAAGTCTTTGAAAGAATATTGGAAAGAGTTTCCATCAGCAAAACAGTCTTTACTGGCATGGTATGAAGAAGTTGAAACAACAAAATGGAGTCATCCTAATGAATTAAAAGCTCAATATCGAAATGCTTCTATATTGACAGACAAGCGGGTTATATTTAATATTCACGGCAACGATTACAGGTTGATCGTTGATATTGAATATCGTTTAAAAATTGTATTTATAGTGTGGTTTGGCACACATAATCAGTATGATAAAATTAACGCAAAAAAAATAAGTTATGTTAAGACCAATAAAAAATAATACGCAATACGAAACTTCTCTGGAAAGAATATATACTTTACTCCAAAGAGAAATCAAACCAAACTCTGATGAATCTGACGAGTTGGAAATTTTATCTATACTTGTAAAAGAATATGAAAATGAACACTACCCCGTTCCTTCGCCTAATCCTTTAGAAGCTATCCGGTTCAGGTTAGATCAAATGAATATGTCCGAATCCGAACTTGCAGCAATCCTCGGTTATCGTTCCCGAAAATCAGAAATCTTATCTGGCAAACGTAAATTAAGCTTATCAATGATCCGAAAATTACATGAAGCCTTGCATATACCGGCTAACGTTCTTATACAAGCTTATTAATTAAAGAGTAAACTGAGTTTAAATTATTAATAACGTTAATCCGGGCCATTAATTATTTAACAAGCTTTAACCTTTTTCTTCAATTTTCTTAGAATCAATTTTAAAAAATATTTCCGCAAGTTTTTCCATACTCACAATAATGTTTAATGCCTGTTTATTAGTGTAATGTTCACAATCTGGATACTTACAAAGGATTTCAGGCGTAAATCTACTATCTTTTATTTGAGAATAAT
>JAWXCO010000068.1:0-3763 GCA_034408705.1 Bacteroidota bacterium | reverse complement strand
TGGCTTTTTAATGATGTGGTGCAGCGAATGATGAATCAAATACCACATCCTTACAAATATCTAAAAGCACTTTGCGTATATTCTACCTAATCCTATAAACTTTTATAGCTAAATAGTTAAAAGGCCCGAACGGCACGAACATAGCCCGTGGCGCTTTTGTTGCTGGTGCCCTGGATGCCACCGTTGAAGAAATGGTTCCAGCCGAGGTTGAAATTGAACTCGCTGGAACTCCAATAGTAGTTATTAACAAAACCACCAACATTTGTGTTAGGTGCGGAAGCCCCTTGTCCAATATTCTTGTGCATTAAAATTAATTCATACTTTGATGGTAAATACCATTCAGTAAATCCACCAGTATTTAAATCATAACAAAGCCCGGCAGCGTAAGAAGAACCAACTCCTGCCTGGTTATAGACGATCATATTTGTATTGCCATCTCCGCCACCTACAGCACTTGCAAATGCAGTTGTATTGGTATATGTTCCGGCATACCATACTATCCCATTACGCTGATCAGTTGGTGCTGCCACTAGGCCATGGCATCCGGATTGATCCAGGTAGAAAATATATCCCCCGAGGCTTACATTCTTCTGCCCTATTGCGTAACCACATAGCGATATATTAACAACTGTCCATAAACTTCCCGTATAATAATATAATCCGCTTACAAGATCTGTCTGATATACCAAGAGCCCGGCCCGAGGGGAAGTTATAGCAACTCGTTGAGTTGAATTCATAGGGGTGGAAGAAATACCTGCATGGTAAAAGTTACATCCAATGTAGCTTTGGATTTTGGGGTTGGAGGACTAATGCCTACCTGGGCAAAGGAGCAAATGGAAAGGGCTATTAAGGCTGTAAAAAACAAGTGTTTCATGTTTTATTTTTTAAAAGTTTAAACTTATTTTGCTTGTGTTTTTTCAATAGACGTTAGCGATGACGGCTTGTCGTTGAGGCGGTACTCAGTGTTCCTTCTGCCGATAACTGAAACCGGTTATAGATAAAAGGTTTAATGGTCCTACTGCTGTTTAATTTATAACATATTGCTGGAAATGCCGATGAATAGCGAGACAAACTGCTACTGACTGCTTCAACGTCCAGCCGCCGAAATGCCAAACCGAGTGTTACTTGCTGTTTTTCCAGTCCCAAAGAACAACAATCCATTCAGTATAGTCTGTAGCTAAATAGGAATATATTTCTTTGAAGCCTATCCTCTTATGGGCATTTAGAGAACGAAGATTTGTACTTGCTATTTCTGTTATTGCAAAATCGTATTTGGCGCTGTAATATTTTTTATACGTATAATAACAGGCGTCAAGAATACCTTGCCCTCTATATTCTTTGTCAATGCAAACTTGTCCTACGACAATATAGTTGTAGTTAGTAACTTTTTTGTCTTCATATAAAATACTTTCAAAGACATCAAACATTGGAACCAGAATTGGTATGTCAAATTTTGATTGTTGTGTCATAGCCAATAAGTAACCAATTATTTTGTCGTTGTCTTTGGCTATGATATGTTTTTCACAGTCATTAAGTTTTTTTAATTGGTCATAGCTATGATTAACTGTAACAAATCCCTGGCTTTGTATTTCTTCTAACGTCAGACCCTGAGCAAGATTTGCTTTTTGTAATGCTAGTATTCCGTTTAAGTCATTTATTGTCGTGGCAGTGGTATAATTTGTCATACAGATTTAGGTCGTCTTAAAATGTGTCTCGTCCAGATTTTAGTTGATTTATCTACTTTTTTGGAGGCAACCTATTTCAGTTCGAGAAAGTACAAAGCTGATGTTACATTGTCCAGCCCTGGAGTTGCAACTACTTTTATTGTATGCTGCACATTTTGACAATTATCCATCATTTAAATTATTTTTTACGAATTTATGAATTTCATTAAATTCCCCAGTCAAATTAATACTTAGTAAATCATGGTTTGCACTATCAAGTAAAATTAGCCGGGAAGCGATTTTAAAATTTTGCAAAAGCTTGTAGGCCTTAACTGATTGTCCGTAAGGAATAATCTCATCTTTTTTCCCATGTACGAAAAATGTTGGTACTGATGTTTGCGAAATGTTGTACAATGGACTAGCACTTTTCCATTGTACAACTTTATTTGTTATGGTATCACCAATATACCAGGAAACCATTGTACCGCCGTTCATATCTCCCAAGTCAGCTTTTAGTAATGATTGATCGGTGAGATATATGATGCTGCATAAAGAAATACACAATTTGATTTTTTTGCCAAAATTGTACTTGTATGCATACAACAAAGCAAGGTGTCCACCTGCACTTGCTCCCATAATTATTAATTTATCTTTTTCAATTTTCCATTCTATTGATTTGCTCACAATGAAGTTAATAGCAGCATCAATGTCGTTAATTTGTGCTGGATGAATATAAGTTTCTCGTGTGTGGGTTAATCTGTAATTTATACAAACGAAAGTGTATCCAATATTTTGAAAATATTTTGCCCAATGCGTAGCTTCTGTTTTGTCACCTGCGCACCAGGCACCGCCATGAATGTAAACAATAGTCTTGTTATTTTTTTTAGAACTATCAGGAAAATATATATCAAGTTGCTGGCTGGTATTTAATCCGTATACAATATTTTTTATAAGTTGGGGATTATTTTGAGTTGGATTATTTACCAGAATATTTTTGCCAGCAGTCTTAGTGTCAGTATACGTGTATCCTACGCAAAAGAAAGCGATATAAATTGTACTTTTCAACATTTTGGAGTTTTAACTGTATTCCACATATCGGGCAGGCTTTGCTGAAGTGGAAGTCATAGATATTTCTACGCCCCGGCAAACTGAAGTTAAATTTATAAATAATAGTTGATGATATGCACATTGCTAAACCTGCCTTCCGGCCGGCAGGTTAATAAAGTCCTGCCCGATATGAAGCTAAATTGAAAAACAAAAAGTTGAAACACTGGATCCGGAAGCCGCAATATTGCCTATGCCCATGGTGTGTCCAGTGAAGCTGCCATTGTGATGAGAGTAGGTCTCTCGATGGGAGAAGAGGAGCAACCTTCACCATCAAACCGGTTGCATGCTGCGTTGCTCTAAGGGGCAAGGTAGTGAACACATTCGCTTTGCTCAGTGCAGGCTGTACAACAGGTGCGTCTGTAAGAGCCGATCCGCTGCGGCGGAGAAGCGGCTGTGAGGTCTCGATAATTGTTACCGGTGCAAAAAGAAACGATGCACGACCTGTCCCGATCCTCGGGATGATTGTTTCGACAGAGTTAACATTCGTTACAAGTAGTTGCCAGACCGCAGGATGCTGTGCAAAGTGTGAGCCGCATCCGGGATAAAGCCGCCAGGACTTACAGACAGGCGCAAAGGCGGAACTGGAGAACCTGTACTGGTTGAGTATGCTGAATAGGTAAAATCGTCTGTATGTGCGCCAGGACGTACGAAAAGCATAGAGGTGAAACTATTAAGCGGAGCACCCGTAAGATTTAATACAGCTTCACAAACCAGGCACAGGGACGGATGTACCCGCAGTAGTGATGATAGCTTATGAAAGTAAGCAGTAGCGAAGGGGTACACAAGTTGCAAAAATTGGTAAACACAAAACAACCGTAAGGGATGATTAAAATGTTTATCCAAACAATTGGCAAGCGAAAGTTTACCAATTGGTCGAGGCATCTTGAAGAGCTGTATGAATCGAGAGGTTCACAGCTTGTCCCGAACTTGATTCGGGATACGGTTCTGTGAGAAGCAGAGGGCGAAAATCCTCTTGCTTACTCGACTGTACG
>JAWXCO010000067.1:0-6226 GCA_034408705.1 Bacteroidota bacterium | reverse complement strand
GATTTTAATGTCATCATCTATTTTATTATTTGAACACACTGTAAATTCTTTGTATTTCACTTTGTTGGCAAATAATTTTTGAGGGAACAAAATGATAACAGCAATTGTCAGAATAGTGGATAAAAAGGCTAACAATGTAACTTTGATAATCTTCTTATATCTCTTTTTCATTTTCACTTTCATTTAATTGTTTTCTAAATGGTGAAGGTTGCCATGACAGTTTACACACATAAATATACGCAACTCCTCCTTTTAAGAATTAAAACTAAACATTTGATTTTCAATAGTAGCTTATTGCGTTTTTAAAATTGTTGGTTGTGTCAATACAATTCTATTTATCATATTATCTGCCGGATTGTCAAAGGAGCTATGGCCCTGGTGCGTGTCTCACGCACCGCTAGCCAAATCAATTTTCTTTTATTTGTGTACACCTATAACAGGCGGGGTTGCAGCGGTTGACCTAACTATTGCGTGAGACAGGTACCAAGCTGAATTAGCCTGATTGGTTAACAGAAGTGCCCTTGTTTTACTGTTTTTTTGTTTTGGAACACAGAAGCACAGCTGCTATATTTGCAATCCCAAAGTGAGTTTGCCTCGCTTCGCTCGCAAGGGGGTTTAGCTCAGCTGGCTAGAGCGTTTGCATGGCATGCAAAAGGTCACCGGTTCGACTCCGGTAACCTCCACAAGCTTTAAAGCTGCCGAAAGGCGGCTTTTGCTTTTTTTTCAATTTACCGTTAGTTGTTTGTCGCATCCCGTTTGCAAACCTAAACCCTTCCAAACGGTTTTTACTCCGCATATTTAGTTCTTATTGCCCTTCTACCGGTAAATTCGCTACAGCAATGAAAAAACACTGGCTGGTATTCGCTTTTTTCTTTTTCCTGTCATTTACCGTCAGGGCACAATATGTATTTAATAACCTCCAGGCAAAGGATGGGCTTTCTGCCAACGAGATCATCAGCATACATAAAGACCGGGAAGGGTTTGTCTGGTTGGGTACTTCCAACGGGCTAAACCGGTATGATGGTTCTGCTTTTAAAATATTCAACCGGCGTAATAAAAATAGTAATAACCTGGCCAGCGAAACCATTACGACCATTACAGAATACGGCGACGGAAAAATATTTACCGGGAACCCCCTTGGTCTCTCCTTCTATGATAAACAGAAGGGGACTTTCACCGCAGTTCCGTTTTTTACTGAAAAGAATGAGCCGATAAAAGAACTGCGTGTTGAAAAATTATTGATGGCTCCCGGAAATACCTTGTGGATATTTACCTGGAAAGGTGTTTTTATTTATAAAGACGGAAAAGCTGTTCCTGCCGGTTCGCTGTTTCCTGCTACAAAACCATTGTCCGGCAAAATTTTTGTTACCAGTGCCTGCCAGTTGGATACTATCCATACCGGAATATGGATGGGGTCAACCATGGGCTTGTATTTTTTTAATTATGCTACCGCGGAATTATTCTCTGCCAGTCATAATCCCCGCCACTGGCCCGTATTAACGAATACTTCCGTTGAATCGCTGTCGATAGATAAGAAAGGCAATCTTTGGGTGAGCAGTCGTTCTTTTTTCCTGGGCTATTTTGATTTTGTCACCAATACTGTGAGCAATATAGACCAGGTTATTGTCAACCAAAAAATCATAAAAATTGACAATACCGTACACCGGTTATTTGTTGATTCGAAAGACCGGTTATGGATATCCTCCTGGCTTTACAAGGTTTTTGTACGGGAGCCCAATGACCATTATATTGGTTTACCGGAGCAATCACCGGAACTATACAAACTGGGCTATGGTTTTTTTAACGATATTAATGAGGACCGGGAAGGGAATATCTGGGTGGGCACGCTGAACGGATTGAGCAAGCTATCTGCTAAAAATCCCCTGATCAATTTATACCAGCTTCCTGATGCTATACAGGGGGAAGTAAGACTAATCAATTCGTTTAAAAAGATTAGCAAGGAGGAATGGATGGTGGCCAAAGATGACGGGCTCTTTATTTTTAATGAGCAAACCGGCAAAACCAACCATTACTTTATCAAAAATGCTGACTTACGTGGCAGCCGTATTTTCACCACCAAAAAAATAGGTGATAAGTGGTGGTGCGGTACCGGCAGGGGGATTTTTATATTTGACCCGGTATCAAAAACATTCAGCCCGTTTGTGCATTATCCAGGTAATAAACAGGTTCAGCATTCCGTAACCTGGATACACCAGGACCGGCAGCAAAACATTTGGTATGCCATCTGGGGTGAAGCTATTTGCCGCTATAATCCGCAAACAGGGGAGAGCATTCGCTTTGATGGTACTGATACAAAGTATGGTGATGTTGGCAAGATAAACGCCATGTGCATAATGGAAGACAGGAAAGGCTTGCTCTGGTTTGGTTATGGCGATAAAGGCCTCCGGAATTTTGATTATAACACGGGCCTTTTTAGTAAGCCGGCGAATAGGGGAAACTGTTTGTCGGGGCTGGATCAAATGACTGTGAGTGGTATGCTGGAAGATGCAGACGGCAATGTATGGCTGGCAACAGGTGGCAAAGGGATTTTAAAAACGGATGGAAAGGGAAACTGCCTGGATTCTTTAACAACCGAAAATGGCCTGAGTTCCAATAGCGTGGTCAACCTGCTGATGGACTCGTATGGTGTAATGTGGGCCGCTACTCCTGAAGGCCTGCATTTTTTCAGACCCGGAGATAAAAACATCAGTAAAGTCGATATTGATATCCAATTGCCATTGGGTGATGCTTCCAATTTTTTTGAAGCGGATAACGGGAAACTATATGTTTCATTAATGAACAGGTTGGCGGTACTGGATATTTACCGCACTGGAAAAAAGGGAGAAAATCTTTTGCCAATCATTACGGGTATTAGTGTTTTTGGAAAAGATATTCCGTATGCCGGGGAATCTCCGGAATTACGCTTCACGTATAAGCAGAATTTTTTCACCGTTGAGTTTTCATCCCCGCAGCACCGGGAATTTTCTTCCCTGCAATACGCGTATAAGTTGGAAGGATTTGACAAAGATTGGGTGTACTGTGGCCGAAGGCAAACAGCTGCTTATACGAATGTACCAGGCGGTAAATACAAGTTCCTGGTGAAGTGTACGGATGCAAACGGGCAATGGACCGACAGCAGTAAAAGTATTAGCATTCATATCCGGCCACCATTCTGGAAAACAACCTGGTTCACCTTGTTGTTTTTAGTATTGCTGGCGGCATCCGCCTCGTGGGTCTATCAACTTTTCCGTCAAAGGAGTAATAAGAAAAGTATTGATAAAACCATTGATTACTTTGCCAACTCTGTATATGGAGAAAACTCTGTCAACGAGATCTGTTGGGATATTGCCCGCAATTGTATTTCACAATTACAGTTTGAAGATTGTGTGGTTTACCTGCTGGATGAAAAGAACAGCCAACTAGTACAGAAAGCGGCATATGGTCCCAAGAACCCCAAAGGACATGAGATTATTAACCCTGTTGAAATACAGGTGGGTAAGGGAATTGTTGGGGCAGTGGCAGCTACTGGTAAGCCACTCCTGATCAATGATACATCAAAAGACGAACGTTATATCATCGACGACGAACAACGTTTCTCCGAACTGGCTGTCCCGATATTACATGATAATAAGGTGATTGGGGTCATTGATTCAGAGCATTCCCGGAAGTATTTCTTTACCAATGAACACCTGAAGGCCATGACAACGATTGCTTCGATCAGTTCAAATAAAATTGCGGAAGCACAGGCAGAAGCCTATGCAAAAGAAAATGAAATAAAACTCCTGGAGATCAATAAAATGCTGGCGGAAAGCCAATTGATGGCTTTACGGGCACAAATGAACCCTCATTTTGTATTTAACTGCCTGAACAGTATCCAGGAATGTATTGTCACACAGAAATATGGCGAAGCGAGTAAGTACCTGAATAAATTTTCAAAACTTTTTCGGATGGTACTTAATAATTCCGGCCGGAACCTGATATCAATTGAGGAAGAGAAAGAAGTATTGGAATTATACATGGAGCTGGAACAGATGCGCTTTGAAAAAAGTTTTACGTACGAAATGAAAATAGATGAAGACCTGGAGATAGAAGAGATTTTAATACCCTCTATGTTGCTGCAGCCTTACGTGGAGAATGCACTCTGGCATGGATTGATGCACAAAGAAGGTGCAAGGGAGCTGATTATTCGTTTTGAAAAAGTAAATGAAGATGTATTTCGTTGTAC
The DNA here is from genome assembly GCA_034408705.1 of Bacteroidota bacterium. Lineage (GTDB taxonomy): Bacteria > Bacteroidota > Bacteroidia > Chitinophagales > Chitinophagaceae > JJ008. Next base: position 2,001 of record JAWXCO010000067.1, on the reverse strand, counting down.
GATCGACGACAATGGGATCGGCCGAAAAAAATCCTTTGCATTGAAGGAGGAACAAAGCAAGACCAAAAGGCATGAATCAAAAGGATTGAAGATTTCAAAAGACCGCATTGATGTGCTGCAACGGCAGGGCTACCACGCCACCCTGGCCATTATTGATAAAGAAGATGCTGACGGGAATGCTGGCGGGACAACGATCATCATTGAACTATCCACTTTTTTAAAAAGCTAAATTTTATTTTATGATAAGAGCGCTGATCATAGATGATGAACAAAAAGCCCGGAATATCCTGCAGCATTATATCGTCAATTTTATTCCAGAAATAACAGAAGTGCAACAGGCCAACTCTGTAGATGCTGCATTGGAATTATTGAAGACCTACGAACCGGGCATCGTTTTCCTGGATGTCGAAATGCCCCATAAAAATGGATTTGACTTCCTGGTGCAATCGCAAAACACGTCTTTTGATGTGATCTTTACAACGGCTTACAACCAGTATGCCATCCAGGCTATCCGTTTTAGCGCATTGGATTATTTATTAAAACCCGTTGATCCCGATGACCTGAAAGCAGCCGTGCAGCGACACCTGGAAAAGCAGGAATCGGCACAGCAGAAAAAAGAATTATTTGACAACCTTGTACAGAACATTGCCAAAAAGCAGGTAAAAGATTTCAAGATTGCCGTGCCATCCGCAGAAGGCCTTTATTTTTTTATGATCGAAGATATTCTCCGGCTGGAAGCTGATCGTAGCTATACGCATATTCACCTGGTGAACCGCAAACCCTTCCTGGCCAGTAAAACACTAAAGCATTTTGAAGATATGCTGGAGGAATTCAATTTTATACGCACCCATAAATCTCACCTGGTTAACCCGAAGCATATTACCCGTATCAGTAATGATAATGAGTTTGTGCTATTAAGTGATGGATCAAAAGTAGAAGTATCACGGAGAAAAAAAGACGAAGTACAGCAGCAACTGAAACTTCGCTGATACTGGTAAAAATATGCTTGTTCATTATTCCCTGTCTGTTGAGACAGGGAATTTTTTTATCCGTTCGTTGTTCTACAGCCACCACTCATTGGTTGCATTTTAAACCTGGTACAGTAAACGTCATATTTACAGTATCAAATCAAAAGAATCATTAACCTTAAATCTTATCAAGTATGAATTTTTTTCAATCAACCCTGACCGTATCAGTTCTAAGCATCGCATTTGTATCCTGCAAAAAGGAAAACGTTACAAAGCCGGTAGTACCCGTCGCTTCTACCATTCAAACATGCCTGAAGTTTAATGGCAATCTTACAGACAGTACCGGTAAATTGGCAACGGCTAATCAAACAGGAGCTATTTCTTATACTACTGACCATAATGGTAATGTCAATAGGGCATTATTCCTTGATGGTGCTTCCAAAGTAGTTTTTCCGGGACTTGATCTGAAAGGGAAGGCGATGACCATATCGCTATGGGTAAAATACGGTTCAACGGGCGGCGGCGCAAAATCCTATTTAACTGCTATAAATGCCAATGGCGGACCATCATTATACCAGGTGATAGACAAACTCGGTACATCGGTTTCTTTGCCAAATACCAATAGTGTATTAGGAAGCGCAACATTAGATGCTACCTGGCATCATTTTGCCACCACTTATGATGGTGTTGACATCAAAGTATATGAAGATGGTGTATTGACTGGCACCGTTAATCATCCGGGCAGTATGGGTGATGGTGTACGGGATCTTGTAATAGGATTCAGCAATGCTTTCTGGGGTGGAGCACTGGATGAACTGCGCATATATAATACAGTAATGACCCCAGGCGATATTCAGCAATTAGCTGCACAGTAATAGTGGATAAGAGGGCCGGACAATCTAAGCTGCCTCGCGGGGCAGCTTTCCTTTGTGCCTCAGGCACGTATATCAGCTATAGGGTGCAAGTCCCGAATACGCTTTACAGTAGGGAGTATTAGCCAATAGCAAGGGTGTCCATCGTGAGGTGGAATCTG
>JAWXCO010000066.1:0-2523 GCA_034408705.1 Bacteroidota bacterium | reverse complement strand
GCAACAAGGCTCATCATTCACCCTGTTATAAGCGCACATCACTGACTCAACACCTGCCTCAACCAGTTTATGAAAAGCATACAGGTAGGTTTCACGTAAATCTTTTTCGTCTACCAGCGCATTGAAAGTATGTCGGGAGGCTTCTGGTCCGCTATGAACTGCAAAATGCTTTGCACAAGCTGAAGCTTTTAAGTACCTGGGGTCATTGCCTTGAAGTCCGGTAACAAAAGCAACGCCCATACTGGCAGTCAGAAATGGATCCTCACCGTACGTTTCCTGTCCCCGTCCCCAACGTGGATCTCGAAAAATATTAATGTTAGGTGACCAGAAAGTCAAACCCATGTATTGCAACCTCCGGTTTTGTTGTGTGGCAAGATTGAACTTGGCACGAGCTTCTGTAGAGATGACATTTGCAACTTCCCGGATCAGGCTGTCATTAAAAGTAGCAGCCATGCCGATAGCTTGGGGAAATATGGTTGCCTCTCCGGCACGAGCTACACCGTGAAGCGCTTCATTCCACCAGTTGTATGAGGGTATACCGAGTCGTGGCACGGCCGGTGCGTTATAACCCAAAAGCGAAATTTTCTCTTTTAAGGTAAGAAGCGACAGCAAATTACTTACACGTTTATCGATTGGAATCGCATTGTTCCTAAAGAGAGGGATGTCTTGGCCCTTAGATGGCAGCGTAAATAATAAAAGCAAAACTACTGAGACTGAAATGGAAAACTTCTGCTGAAGAAGTTTATAGAAAAGTTTAAACTGGGTCATCAAAATTGCATTTATAAAACATTTTCGATTATCTCTTTCATCTTTTATTATTTCCATATTTTTTTTAATTTTAAAAACACTAAAGCATATTTCATTATTTAAACTCAGAATATCTTTTAGAAATAAACAACTTATCTTTTTTTGAAAGTTTCTTAAAAGGAATTGGCTTGTCTTGCGGACGTGTTTGTTTCTGATTTATTATTCCCATTAGACTCCATCTTCTTGTCATATCCATGGGCTCAATTGCAGTTAAATCATAACGAGTTAAGTCAATTACATTTTCCAAGTTATTATTCAGGTCTTTTAATAAAGCCAATCTAAAACTCTTATTCATATACCAACGAATTTCTTTATCATTGTCTGAGCCACCAATTCCGGTACCCTTTTGTACAAATCGATAATTTATTTTGTCATTATTCTTAAATTCTTTTCTCCACAACAATCCAAATTCACCTTGTGTAATGAATTTCGCATTGGGCCATCGCTTCCGAATTTCTTTAAGCCATGCAGTTAAGGATTCTAATTCACCAATTGGTTTTACCAGAGATATTTCCCAACAATTAGTTACCCAGGCAAAATTGTTTAATTCGAAACCTTTGTCAAAATGTACTGCTGTGGTTGCAAGAATTTGCTCAAGACCCAGTTTGGGCCCATGCTCCCGAAGAGTCTCAATGGGTCCAACTCCCATTCTACTATTGAATCCTCCTTTAAAACCCTCCCTGCGGGCAGAAAGGAAATCGCATGTCCATCCATCCAGATTCACGCAATCAATTAAATCATTGTTTGATTGAGCTGGTTTGCAAAAATGCTCTTTTGAAGGATAGTAAGGATAAGAAATTGAACCGTCTCCATCCTGATTATCGATTGCATACTGGCTCCAGATGTTTCCCTGACAAACATGAATATTTTCCTTTTCTGCAAGATATTGCAGATTTTCTGCAGCCAGGAAACCAGCAACAACACTTTGAGGACGGAATCCATTTCCCATAAACCCGGAAATTTTTTTAAGCGCATCATGCAAGTCTTTGTTTACCTGCTTCCGGGTATTGTATGCATTTGCAAAAAAACCACCGGGAATAAAAGTAACGTCATCTCCATATTTCTCGTGACATTGCTTTGCGTACTCCCGAATCTGTTTATAATTTTCCAATTCTGAAAATAGTGCTTGCCAACTGAAAGCCCAGGTAATTCTTGCTTCAGGCCACCCGGCAACTATTGCTTCTCGAAATAACTTTGCATACTCCAATGTGTGTACTGTTTTTTCATCACTTCCTTCGTTTCTGTTTCTGCTAACTTCAATTGAATTTACCCTAACCACTGTATTTAATGTAAGGAAACGATTGCCCAGTATGGATTCAGCAGTATTATTTTTAGTTTCTGTCGGTGGTTTTTCTTGGGAGATAAAACTCAATGTTACTGATACAATGCATAATGCAACAATACCCATGATTGAAAACGTCAGCTTTTTCATTTTAATATATGTTTAATTTATTTACAGGTTTCCACTAAAACATTAAAAATTCAAATACAATAAATTTCCTTTTCTCAAAACTCCGGCTACTTCTTGATATCTTAAGTTTAATGATTGTATCATAAACACAATACTCATAATTCTCAAATCAAAAAAAACATACCGATCAATCTCTTAATTTAATACGAAGGACATTCATACCATTTGTTACAAAAAGTGTTTTCTCATCATCTGCCAATGCACAATTTGAAACAGCACCTTTAATCTTAATTTTTCCAAGCACT
>JAWXCO010000065.1:0-5585 GCA_034408705.1 Bacteroidota bacterium | reverse complement strand
TGATGATGATATGTTTGAAGCTGCCAGCAATTTAGAAAAAGATTTAAAAGAAAAATCAAAATTAATAATTGATTTTCTCGGAAAAAAGGAAATTAAAAATGTCTTGCAGGCTCAAGTGAATAATAGAAAACAGTATTTACCCGATCTTATTAAACTAGGAAATGTAATGAGTCATCTGGTGGAGTTAAGAAATAACTTTATGGAAATGTCAAAAACAAGTTAACTAAAAAAAGTTGCACACAACAATTGATTTCTGATCCGAAATAAATAATTACTATTGGACTTCAAGCCACAATCATTTTTCATAGGAGTAACAGATTTTTTTTCTGTGCTGTTACTATGTGTCTTATTTACGTGGTTTGTTAAAACAGTTTTTAAAACACCAACTTATTTACAGCAATTTTTACAGAACCCACAACACGAAACTACACGCTGGATTGCATTTGTTGTTGTTGCTTACATATTCGGCAATATGCTTTTTGTTGTCGCATCAGTCATGCTTCATAAAATTTATGAACCTTATCTGCGCAACATTATAAAAAGTAAGGGAAGTATAAATCTGGAAGCGAAAACAGTATCAACAATACGAAACATATTTATTAATTAAAAACAATTCGAATAAAATTCGCACCCATACAAAAAAAATTAGATAATTCAATTTACCTGTTACCCGAATAAAAATTAAAAAATAAAAGCCAATTAATTCAAAAAATAAAACCATTACAATATGAAACACATCAATCCTCCACTCGGAGAAAACACCCGGGGCAGTGAAGTAAAGAATCTTCACTACATTCTTTTCTTTCTAATCCAAAAGCTCAATAATCCAGAAATTAGCCGGTTTTTTAACGATTCTGGTTTTCAGGATGCTTATAAAACAGACGTATTTAAGCAATTGTACGGCAGTGCAACGCTTAAGTTTGTGAACTTTTTGCAGGAGAGGTTGAAGGTGCAGCAGTTTAAAAAGGGAGTAGTTGATACTCCAACAGCAGAAATGCTCAACCGGATTTTGACTGAGTTTAAAGGGGTAGAATTAGATAAGCCAGAGGGGTATCCTTTTGAAGTTTCCGATGACATGGAAGATCCCAATAAGGCCGAACTAATTGTGTATGGATTACTGCGCAATGAATTTGGGGAACTGTTAAATAATGTAATAGTGCAGGTTTTTGACCGGGACCTACGCAATGAACAATTGCTGGGAACCTATTTTTCAAAGGATGGCAAATATGAAGTAAGATATAATTCCGGTCAATTCCAAAAAGCTGAAAAAGAATCCGCTGATATTGTCGTAAAACTGCTGAATGAGGCTGGTAAGGAATTATACAAGTCATCTGTTTTTTACAATGCTCCGGCAAGTTTGGAAGTAAACATAAACCTTAACAATGCAGAATACAAAGGCGTATCGGAATGGGAAACATTAACAGATACACTTAACCCATTATTGGAAGGCCTTTCGCCACTTGAACTGCGTGAAGATGAACAATTGCAGGATGTTTCCTTCTTAGCTGGTGAATCTGGACGAAGCCATTTAATTATTGGTACCTGGATTTTTTGCCATCATTTATTTGAAAAAACAACTATAGAAAAAACACCATTACAGGCGCCTGTTTTTTTTGCATTTATGCGTCAAGGTCAACCAGCTTTATTGTCCGATACCATTTTACAGGATATTCAGGATAATGACCGTGTGGAATTATTAAAGGACAAAATTCTCAGAGACTTATCAGGAATCAGTCCGGAACTGCAAAAACAATTGCTGGAAAAAGCCCTTACGGATAACCTGATACCAGCGGTTATTCGAGCAGATATAGACAAGATACTTGAAACACTTCGCATCATCAAACTGCATTATGCAGCAGATAATACATTTGGTGCAGGTAAAGGTACTATTAATCAATTACTTCAATTAACACCGGAAGCTGATAAAGAAAAATTGAAATTCATAGCGGCATTTACTGATCATACAGGTCTAATGAGTGCGTTCTGGAAAAAATTGGAAACAGACAAAATACTTGAACCGGAAGTGATAAGAGATGTGAAGTTGAATTTTGAGTTAGGCGCTTTAACACGTAATCATATTCCATTAGTAGCAGCATTAAATCAACAGTTCAAAACACAGCAACTAACAGCCAAGCGTGACCTTGCAAAATTAGATCGCCAGGCATGGGTGGAAATATTTAAAACCAAAGGAGCTGACGGCAAACCGGTGGGAGTGCCGGCCAATATTGATGGCGAAACCGAGGAACAGAAATATGAACAATACGGGGCCATTCTGGAGCAACGTTTTGAACGTTCGTATGCAACCACTTCGTTTATGGCGAAGCTTGATAAAACTGAGCAAAGCCCTGTAACAGTAAAGAGCGATGTTGTTAGTTTTTTAGATAACAATCCACATTTTCACCTTGACCGCTTTCGTATTGATCATTACATTGCTGAAAACAAAGAAGCTCTTAAAAATATTGAAGACAAGGGGGCTGTTGTTCAGCAGCTTAAATCTATCCAGCGCATATTCAAACTGAAGCCTACTCACCAGGCTGTTGATGCCCTTTTAAACCGAAAAATTGAATCTGCCCAACAGATATATTTTATGGGCAAGGAGCAATTTGTAACAGCATTAAAAGATACAGGTATCAATAAAATTGAAAGTAAAAAGCTTTACCACAGAGCAGAAAATGCCTACGCTTATACGTTAATGCTGTACGGCAATTATAATAATACCCTTAACGGGCTTGTGCCGGCTGCGGCACCCGGCTTCAGGATTTCTCCGGAAGACGAAGCTCAAATAAAAGCTATTCCTAATCTTCAAACGCTTTTCGGCTCTTTAGATTTTTGCGAATGTACTCATTGCCGCTCTGTATATAGCCCTGCGGCCCACTTTGTAGACATACTGAGGTTTCTTGGCGAACGAAATACAAACGGACTAACAATAAATGCTGGAAAAAAAGTAAAACAAGTACTCCTGGATCGCAGACCCGATATAGGGGAGATGGAACTGAGTTGTGAGAATACCAATACAGCGCTTCCTTATATTGATCTGGTAAATGAGATTTTGGAAGATGTGGTCTCTCCGCCAGTTCCGATAGTACTTAACAGTGCTATTGAAGCAGATTTGACAGCAGGAATTATTAAGGCGAATGTAAAGAATGAATTAACTGCTAAGAGTTTACCCTTTGATACAGATGCTGAAGTTTATGTACCCGATAGTCGCAACCAATGGGCAATACGGGATAAACAACATGCGTATAAATTGTTTAAATCTGGGGGAACATTGCAGATTCTGCCCACAAAACAAACCCATTTGACAGCAGCAGAATTGCGTGCTAATCCGGAATACACTAACCCTGAGGCTTATGATAAACTTGCATTGGAAGTTTTCCCTTTTAATTTGCCTTTTAACCTTTGGTATCTTCAATCGAGAACTTATCTGAATCATTTGGGGGTTGCTCAGCCCAAACTGTTTGAATTATTCCAGCAAAAATTAGTTGATAATGTAACCCTTGCTCCGGGAAACCTGCAAATAGATTCCGCATGGTTGGGGATCAATGAAACAGAACGCAAAATAATAACAGGAACGCTTGCAGGAAAACAAGATTGGGAATTCTGGGGTTTGTTGCAAAATGGAAACAACCTGCCCCATCCGGATACACCAACGGATTCAACCACAAATGTTACAGGCACGTGGATAGATGTGTTGAGTCATGTTTCGGTAATGTTGCATAGAACCGGGCTTAGCTACAAAGAATTATTGCAGGTGCTGGATATGTTATATGTTAATCCTGCAAGCAGCATTTTCATCAATGACAATCCCGACAGCAATGCAGCCAACTGCGATACCACCAAATTCCTCATCGTTGGTTTAACAGCAGAAGCACTTAACAGGATGCACCGTTTTATAAGACTTTGGAGAAGATTGGGATGCACGATGTGGGAAGTGGATATGTTATTGCCGGATACCAATCCGGCACCTGCTATAATTGATAAACAGATAACAGATATAGTGCTTCAGGATATTTCCCGAATGAATCGCATAAGGGAAAAATTTGGTTGGGACTGGAGCATGACACTGACACTTTTTAATAATATAGACCACAGTATTTATTTAGATCGAAGCAAATCTGATGCCCCGGTAATTCAAACTTTATATCAACGATTGTTCCGCAATAAATTGGTTGATGCTACTGCGGTATTCCCCGAAAGTCCTGACCTATTAGCTGGTACTATTGAAGGCAACGGCACGCCTGCCATTCCCGATAAAATACCTGGAATTCTTGCAGCCTTTCGTATCAGCGAAGATGATTTGAATTTAATATTGGCTGATTTATTATTAACTGTTACAAGCCCGCTTGATTGGATTGTTACAAGCCGCATTTATCGTATTACTATTTTAGCTAAAGTCATTGGATTAAATATTGATCAGTTTATACGGCTAAAAAGACTTTGGGCATCCGATCCGTTTGCAAACTCTAAATCCTGTTTAGACTTTATTGAATTGTCGGAAAAAATAGGTACCTCCGGTTTCACTGTACCAGAGTTAGACTATTTATTGGCACATCAATACAAAACAAATTCAGGAGTTGCCTTAGAAGATAAAACGATTATAACTGCCATCAAGGAAATACGAGAAGGGCTGCAAAAGGTAGAAGATGATATTCTCTTAAAGTCAGAAGAAAAACCGGAAGATTATATTAAGAGTAAATTAGGCTTGCTGCCTGTTTTTACAAATGACAGTGAACAAGCCAAAGCTCTATCCATCATTAACGGCACGTGGATAGATACAGCCACTGAAAATAGAAATACATTAATAGACCTGTATTTTCTGGGAGTATTGGATATTACAGTTGCCAAAACCAATTTTGCTGCAATCCCCCCTGGTGGTACAGGGATGACAGCAGAAAACCGTTCCATGTATTTTCAACCTGCTTTACAAAACTATTTATTGCAAACAGGAAAGGAAATATTTATCAAACAAAAAATAGCTGAAACATTTCAAATAGAAGTACCAAGTGCAGATTTGCTGATTTCACAATTGAAAATTTCCGGTTCTGCAAATACGCTTTTGCAAAATTTGAATGATATAAAATTACTCCAGAAACAACCGGCTGGTAACTACCAGTTTGAAGTAGACGAAACCAATTTCTTAACAAGTTTTAAGTCACTTAAACTGCTGCACAAAGTTGCTTTGGTTATTGATAAATTGAAAATGAAATCCGATGAAATAAAATGGTGGCTTACGGGTACACATGCAAGTGATTTGAGCTGGCCAAATCCGAAAGATTTTCCGATAGATACCACTACTTCGGTTGCACTGACAAACTGGATTAGCCTGGTTGATTTTTTTGTATGGAAAAGTAAATTACCAACGTCTGAACTAACTGCCTTTGAATTTTTAGATAGTTTATTGGATGTTACTATTCTTGCTCCAGCAAATGTTACAGGGCTGGCAAAACTTACAGCATGGGAAGAAGCCGACATCAACAATTTAGTTGCCGCCTTCCGTTGGGATGTTAAACAAGAGTTCCGGAAATCTAAAGCATTGATGCGATTAAATGATTGTATCCAGGCCTTGCGCAGGTTGGGTGTAAATG
>JAWXCO010000064.1:0-8553 GCA_034408705.1 Bacteroidota bacterium | reverse complement strand
CTCTTTAATTTCAATATGCCGCTCCGCAAAGAAGGTTTTAGCAAAATAATATACAATTTCTAACTCTGCGAAACCTCTGCTTCTCCTGTTCTCTGCGGTAAAATTTTCTGTATGATCATCAACTTAAAAGACATAAAGCCCGCCGAAAAGCAATACTACCTTCAACATGTTATTGCTCCCCGCCCTATTTGCTTTGCGTCTACTATTGATAAAGCGGGTAATGTAAACCTGAGTCCATTTAGTTTTTTCAATTTATTTTCTTCTAATCCTCCTATCGTGGTATTTTCTCCGGCCAGGAGGGGGAGAGATAATACGACCAAACACACGCTGCAGAATGTCCTGGAAGTTCCGGAAGTAGTCATTAATATAGTAACCTATGATATGGTGCAGCAAACATCACTGGCCAGTTGTGAATTTCCAAAAGAAATAAATGAGTTTGTAAAAGCCGGTTTTACGGAAGTACCTGCGACGATAGTAAAACCCCCGTTGATAAAAGAAAGCAAAGTACAATTGGAATGCAAAGTGATCGAAGTAAAACCATTGGGCACCGAAGGCGGTGCCGGCAACCTCGTTATCTGTGAAGTAATGGTCATGCATATTGCAGATAACCTACTGGATGCCAATGGAAAAATAGACCAGCGAAAGATCAATCATGTGGCCCGGCTGGGCGGTGATTGGTATTGTGTAGTAAACGAGACCAACCTTTTCCAGGTAGAAAAGCCAAATACACAGATAGGAATTGGTATAGATGCGCTGCCTGTTGCCATCCGGAATAGTCCTTTTTTATCAGGCAATAACCTGGGCCAGCTTGCTAACCTGCATGACCTGCCACTGGTAGACCCTTCTTTTGAAGATGCGCATTTGAAGCAGATCATTCAATACTACAGCATCAACCCGGACGAAATGGAGAAAGAACTGCATTCTTATGCCCAAAAACTGCTGGAAACCGGGAAGGTAAACGAAGCCTGGCAGGTACTGTTAGCCAAATCATAATCTATTTGTTTTATGCTAATACTTTTTTATCTTTAGAAAGCACCTAAAAGCATGTCATCATGCATCAAAAAAAAACACCTTTCCTGTTATTGTTCATCGCCCTGGGATTTTATTTTTCCTCCTGCGTTCCCCAGAAACAAGTAACGACACATCAGCAGCAATTAGCCATTATCGACAGTCAGCTCCTGCAGCATAGCAATAAATTAAAAACCCTGGATGTACAACGTCAACAGAAACAGGACGTCAATGAAATGGATGATACAGCCAGTTACCGGCTGAAAAAATTCATCGGTGTTACCAATACGGAGATTGACAAACTTGTAGCGCAAAATTCTATTCTTGTAGGTAATACTTCAGTAAATAAAGACGACTGGAGCCGCCTTCAAACTGCACTCACATTTTCCAAAGGCACTTCAAAACTAATAGGTGATAAAGTATCGCTGATCACGGAGCTGATCAACCGCAACACCGTGGTCAAACTGGACCAGGATGTATTATTCGGGCCAGGTGAGTACAATCTTTCGCCTGCGGTGGCCAATACTATTGGTAAGATATTTGATCCGGTTAGTAAAGAGATCGATTATTTTGTAAAAAAGTATCCCGACTTCCCTTTGTCGCTGGTCATTACAGCCAAAGGATATGCAGATGCCACTACTATTGGAGAAAGTTCTACACTTCATAAAAAATTAACCGAGCGGTTGAAAAAATTATCTTCGGCCACTCCTACCAATGATCAGCTGAATAAAGAACTGTCCGATGCGAGGGCTGAATCAGTAATAACACTTTTGAAAACATTCACGGTTAGCCGCTCGGATGACGGCAGCAATGTAAGGAACCTGCTGCTGCTCTATGAAGGAAAGGGGGAAAAATTACCTGACCCTAAAATCACGGACTACAAAGTGGATGATCCCCGCAGAAGGATCGTGCTATTGTTCTGGAGTATTTTTCCGGAGTAGGATTTTTTATTTTCCTCCAAATACTTTCTTCAAAATATCGGAACCTCTTGCTAATGGATTAGCCCGGATATTGGCCTCTTCTTTTGCCACCTGGTCAAATAAAGCATCCACCGCTTTGTCCACTACATATGAAGTAAGATCCGGATTAATTTTCTTGAATGTCGTAGGTAGCTTATTATAGGAAGTGATAATATCTGAATAATGTTTGGTAGCATCCACTTTGTCCAGCGATGTTTGTACCGAAGGAGTAAAAGCAGTGATTAATTTTTGCTTGGTCTTATCCTTAAAATATTTCGTTGCCTCGTCTTTATCGCCTTTAATAATATTCAGGGCATCGGTTAGTGTCATCGCTTTCACCGCATCAATAAAAATGGGTTTGGCAAAAGCCACTGCATCTTCTGCTCCCCGGTTGATCGAAAGAACAGCTTTATCCACTTGTGCTCCCATTCCAAGGTTGCGGAGTGTTTTCTCTACTTTTTTGGCATCCTCCGGCAAGAGCATTTTATAAAACTCACTTCCAAAAAAACCGTCTGTTTTATTGAGGTTCAGCACGGCGGTTGTTACGCCCTGCAGTAAAGCTTCTTTGACGCCCTGACCGGCTTCATTTTCTGTAATACCCATTCCGGATTTTTTACCGGAAAGTATTTTGGGAATAGATATCTGAGAAAAAGAGGCCGCCGGTAGAAAAAGAAGGCCAGCAAGGGCAATAGTAAAAATTGTTTTCATGTTTCGAAATTTTTAAGATACGGATGCAAGTTACCTGCTCTTGTTTACTGCCAAAAGTCCTGCAAAAGAATTGACGTTATTTTAAGCTTTTGGTTGCGCCGGGCGACTACCGAATACCGCCGCCAAAGACTTTACGTAGTAATTCCGTAGTCCGGGCCAATATATTTTGACGGATATTTACTTCTTCCTTTGCCACCAGGTCAAAAAGAGCATCAGTAGCCCTCCCTGTAACAAAGCTTGGCAGATCGGGATTGATCTTCTTAAAGGTGGTGGGGAAATTATTATAGGTCGTTACGATATCACCATAATATTTAGTAGCCTCAACTTTATCTAAAGAAGATTTGATAACTGGCAGGAATGCGGCGATCAATTTATCGGTGGTCTTGACCCTGAAAAAATGCGTGGCGCTGGTGTCCCCGTTTCTTACGAGCCCAATTGCATCGCTGATGGTCATACTTTTTATGGCATCCACGAAAATAGGTTTGGCAAAACCGGCTGCATCTTCAGCTGCCCTGTTAATAGCTAAAATAGCTTTGTCAACCATTTTATTCATACCCAAATCCCGTAAAGTATTTTCTATTTTTTTTGCATCCGGTGGTAATAAGACTTTGTAGAGGGCGTCTTTAAAAAATCCATCGGGTTTATTCAGGTGTAATACGGCTTTTACCAACCCCTGTCCCAATGCTTCTTTAATACCTTGACCGGCTTCCATTTCTGTTACACCCCCCATTCCGGTAGGTAATTTGGACAGGACGTCGCAGCCGGATAGTATGGAAGCAAAACATAGGATGGTTATCAGTTTACACATAAATGGGAATTTGTAACTAAACGTACGAAAATCAAGCCACCTTCCTGGTTCTTTGGATTGATTTTACTACCAGGGCCCTGAATCTTTTTCATTTCAGGATTATCGAGCCGGCCCTGATCATCAGCCTTTTGCGTTACTAATTGACAATTTTTCGCTGTCTTTCAGATAGAATTAGAATTTGATAAATCCCGATCTTTTATACTACCTTTTATTTCCAAAACCTTACTTATGAGAGAGGAATTCCTTCTCATGCTACTATTAGCAGCTGCCCGCTCCTCATTCGAACGGCCTAAGCAGGCCATTTTATTGCTTAGCACATCCCATCTTTCACCATTAAAAACATTTTTGTGAAAAAAATTATTCTTGTTGCCGTATGGCAGTTGGCTTTGATTGTTGCCCACGGTCAAACCACTACTCCGGCTTCTTCGGTTACGACTGATTATCTTAAAAAAAGCAGGAACCAGAAAACAACTGCATGGATCCTGCTGAGTGGAGGGACTACGCTGGTAATGGTGGGCATGGCGGTTGGCCTAAATGAAGTGCTTACCGATATCGGTAATATCGGTTCCAACCAGCCGGAAAAATCATCCAACGTCGGGGAGGTACTTTTTTATACCGGCCTCGCTTCGATTGCCGGCAGTATTCCTTTATTTATTGCTTCTTCAAAAAATAAAAAGAAAGCAAATAATGTTTCGGTTTTTTTTAAAATACAACAGCAGCCAACGGTTTCACAGGGTATCATTATTCGCACACCCTATCCAGTTCTTGCTGTTAAGATCGGGATATGATAAATAACCGAAACCCTTTTGTTGATTTAACCATTAAAACCAACTGTATGAGAAAAATTTCTCAATGGGCAAAAAACTATAAAAGTTCTGCCCGTCTTACTATTGCTGTTTCCTTACTGCTATTAGGGGTATTTGGCATTGTTACTGGTATTCTATTGCAGGAGATTGATGTTGCTATTTCCCCCAGTATGTTATTGGCATTTGCCGGTATCTATTTTGCTGCAGCAATTGCTTATCCTGTGAGATATTCAGACAAGAAAAGCCCGGTTCTCACTTCATTCTATCAAAAACAAAAAACCTGTGATTGGCTGCTGGCTGCTTCCACTTTTTGTATGGTTGTTTATATCGGAAACCAGCCGGGGAAAATTGCTATTTCCACAATGTCGCTCCAGGCAGCAATCCAAGCTACCATATCATCTCCAAAAGACAGCACGATAAAAACTTATAAAGCGATCGCTGGTTTTAAAGCTTCTTTAAAGGATGAAACCGGTAAATCCCTGAAATGGAAAGAAAAAAAGAAATTGTTGAAAGAACAGATCAGCGCGATTAAAAAAGCAGGAGATCTCTCAAAAGGGGCAAAAATAGCCTTGATCATCTTATCGGTCCTGGTAGCAATTGGGCTTCTTTACCTGGTAGCAGCTCTTTCCTGCTCACTTTCTTGTGGAGGTTCAGGAGTAGGTGCCGTACTGGTATCAATTGGAGGAGCCGGATTAACGATCTTCCTGCTCTTATTAGCCATCCGGGCAATAACAGGCCGGAAAAAGCAACCAAAAACGACAAAAGAACCCACCAGCCCAGGCAGTTAATCAGCATTAACTGCCCGGTAGAGGTTCCGTTTTTTGGTTGAAAACTGCCTCTTTATTACTCCTCCCACCGGATTGCAAAATGGGGGGCTAAAAGGGTAAAAAAATGCTCTCTTTTGAAAATCGTCAGGTTTACTTATGTTTGCGGCAGGTTTAATTTATTTTTTGACGTAAAAACAGGAGATTCCCGAAAATCCCAAAAAGAGTAGGGCGCCTTTTACCGAAAAGCGATACGAGTAGGTAATCCAAAAACTACTGTTATGAAGAGAATAATTTTTATGTTGGCTATTGCTGTGTTCTGCTTGCAGGTAGCCGGTTTTTCACAAAACACCAGGGTTGGTATTACGGCTGGTGCCTCCATTGCAAGAATGACTGGGAAAGTTGACGGCGATAGTAAAGCCGGTTTCATGACAGGTATAGTGCTGGAAACTCCGATTGGAAAAAAATTCGGTTTTCGTCCTACGCTGTCGTATGTACAAAAGGGACAAACACAACCGCCACCCATGGGCACACTGGTAGACAAAGTATATATGTCGCTCCGTTATGCAGAATTCAATGCTGATTTTCTGTATTTCCTGAGCGGTGGAAAGGGTGGCCTGTTTTTAGGAGCTGGTCCTTCTATCGCTTTTAATCTTCCTTCCAAAAAAGTATCGATCACCGATGGCGAGAAGACAAACAAAACAATAAAGTTTGGCAAAACTGTTACAGACGATATGCGGGGTACTGATTTTGGTGCCAATTTTACCGCTGGCTGGAGATCAGCAAGCGGATTCATTGTTACCCTGAATTATAATAAAGGATTAAGAAACCTGGTAGTAGAAGGAGATCCCGGGAAACTTAAAAACGAATATATCGGTATCCAGTTGGGGTATTTCCTGAATAACGGCGGAGCCAAGACCAAATAAAAAGATATAAAACAAATTGATTAAAGCCCTTCGCATTGAGCGAGGGGCTTTTTGTATCCTAGGATGCTAACCAGTACCTTTGCCGCTCTTTACAAGGAGAACAGGGCTTAACGCGTTTTAGGAGGTGAGCAAGGATCAATAAAAATCTGTCTTTACTAAAACCACATAAGACGGATATAAAAGTAATAGTAATGAGTACACAACAGCTTTCAGAACAGGAATTGCTGCGCCGGCAGAAATTGGCAGAATTGATTATCATGGGCATTGAACCCTACCCTGCTGCTTTATTCCCTGTCAATAGTAATTCCGTAACGATCAAAGAAAATTTTACGGTAGAAAAAAAAGAAGAATTTGCGGATGTCTGTATTGCCGGTCGCATCATGAGTGTAAGGGATATGGGCAAGGCTAATTTTGCCGTGATACAGGATGGGCACGGCCGTATTCAATTATACCTCAAACGGGATGATATCTGTCCTGGTGAAGACAAATCGCTCTATGATATTGTCTGGAAAAAATTAACCGACCTCGGTGATATCATTGGAATCAAGGGTTATGTGTTTATTACAAAGACCGGTGAAACATCCGTGCACGTTAAAGAGTTGACAATGCTTGCCAAGTCTTTAAAGCCATTGCCCGTAGTACGGGAAGCTGATGGGCAAACTTTTGATGCGGTTACAGACCCGGAGTTTAAATACCGGCAGCGCTATGCTGACCTGATCATTAACCCCGCAGTTAAAGAAACTTTTATCAAAAGAACAAAACTTATCAATTCTATCCGAGAATTTTTGAATAAGGAGGGTGCCTTGGAAGTTGATACACCTGTGCTGCAAAGTATTCCCGGTGGTGCAGCAGCGCGGCCTTTTATTACCCATCATAATGCGCTCGATATTCCTTTGTATTTACGGATCGCCAATGAACTTTATTTGAAGCGTTTGATCGTGGGTGGATTTGACTGGGTGTATGAATTCAGCCGAAATTTTCGCAATGAAGGAATGGATCGTACCCACAACCCGGAATTTACCATCCTGGAATTTTATACGGCGTATAAAGATTATTTCTGGATGATGGAAACCACTGAGCAGTTATTGGAAAAAGCAGCCCTGGATGTTTGCGGTACTACCGATATTACAGTAGGTGCTGCATCCATCTCTTTTAAAGCTCCTTTCAAACGTATCAGTATTTATGATGCCATACTGGAACATACCGGCACCGATGTAAGCCGCATGAATGAAGAACAACTTCGTTCAGTTTGCAAACAATTGCATATTGGCGTTGACAACACAATGGGTAAGGGTAAACTGATCGATGCAATCTTTGGAGAAAAATGCGAGAAGAATTATATACAACCCACTTTCATTATTGACTACCCGGTAGAGATGAGTCCGCTGACAAAAAAACACCGTGACAAACAGGGACTGGCCGAGCGTTTTGAACTTATGATCAATGGAAAAGAAATTGCCAATGCCTATAGTGAACTGAACGACCCGATAGACCAACGGGAACGTTTTGAAGAACAGGTAAAGCTGGGGGAACGGGGCGATGATGAAGCCATGTTTATTGATTATGATTTTCTCCGGGCATTGGAATATGGTATGCCGCCTACATCCGGCATCGGCATTGGTATTGACAGGCTTTGTATGCTATTAACCAATAGTGCTTCTATACAGGATGTGTTGTTGTTTCCGCAAATGCGACCGGAGAAGGTAAACGAAAAAAAAGAAGAGGGATAGTTGTTTGCATTAATGTTGCATTGGTTCGGCAACTAAGGATTCAAGAAAGCTTTAACTAAAATCAAGAATTAATTTAGATGCAAATCATTCATAAAATAGACGACTTCCTATTTACAATATTCCCTAAACTAAAATTGGGGGGGATTCAGTTATAATAACTGAGTTAGAAAATTATTACACCTATGGCCCCTTCAAACCAAAATTTACAGTAGATAATGAATGGGTAACAATACAAATTGACACTCCAACTATAATCTCACAGGAAGCAGACTACAGAAAAACCGTAGCACTTTGCGAAAAAGGAAAGTTTGCAGAAGCAAAACCAATACTTAAAGATTTAATACAAAAAAATCCTACTAATTCGGAATACCATCGGATTATGGGACAAATACTTTCAGATGAAGGAGATCAAGAAGAAGCTATTAACTGCCTAATTGACGCTTTGAGATGGGATTCAAAAAATGGTTGGGCTTTGCTAATGATGGGTAATATTTTCTCGAAATATAAAGAAGATCTTCCTACAGCAATGAAGTATTATGATCAAGCTCTCATAGCTAATCCAAACGATAATATCACCATGAATAATATTGGTGCTAACTTAATGAACAAAGGCAAAAATGAAGAAGCTAAAAAATACTTTTGGGAAGCGATTAAGATAAATGACAAATACCCCAATACTCATTATGCATTAGGTTTAATTGCTGCAGAAGATAATGATTTACCTTCTGCATTTTTTAGTATAATTAAATCGTATCCTCTTAGCCAACCCCTTCATTTTTTATTCAATAGTTCAACATAATTTTGCGGCAGCAGTTCTTCTATAGCATTTATTTTATGGTCGTTG
>JAWXCO010000063.1:0-30610 GCA_034408705.1 Bacteroidota bacterium | reverse complement strand
TGCATTAGTATTGCCTGGCTTTTCTTTTCATTTTCCATAAACGCAAAGATGAGGCCCGAGTTTTACAGTAACTATAAGGGGTTGGTGAAGGGGATACGATCTACGTAGTATTTTTATGATTTTGATCAGGTAGTAAAATAAACGTGAGAAAAAGTTTGGTCGTAAAGTTACGAATAGCCTATCTTAACAATATTATTTGTGTGAGAGAAATATAACCTGTCCTCATATCCTCTTAAAAGATCAGCATTCAATTTCCTGAAATCGCTGCATCCAATCCTTTAAAATACTTTTTTTAGTGCCGGAGTTTTGCTCCAGGAAACTTGTTTTATTTGTAAACCATTATAACTGTTTTATAACCTTAACCAAAACGGCAGTATGAATATTCATTTAACAATCTTTGCTTCGCTGGCATTATTTATCCCGGCAAGTTTATTGCGAACAGCTCATTCCCCTCCCTGATCTCCTGTTTCTATATATACTAAACCATTATGACCACTAAATATAATCTTAATCAAAAAAACTTTCAAGTATGAAAAAATTTCTAAACTTTATTTGTACCAAGGTAACTAGTTTGCTTATTATGTTCCTTGTCTTATCAGCAACAAGTTCGTTTGGCCAATGCAGATTCCTTAACGAAAACTTTAATGTAAACCCGGTTTTATCTCCAACAAACGTTAATAATACCTGGTATCCTGACCGTTACCCGCCAGCAGGTTTTACTTCTGCTGTTTTAGCAGGTAATAATGTATTAAAAATATCGATTGATGGAATAGCAGATGGTGCATTAAACCGCCCTGGAGGCCAACAAGGCACATTTTACAATACACAAGGCCGCAAATTCAATCAATGTGGTGGATGTATTACCAAGTCAAAAGCAGACCTGTATATACCAGCAGATTGGGCAACCAAACACAGAAGATCAGACATGTGGGCTACTGCCTTTAACATTACCAATAACGTAACCATTTTTCCAATAATTGGATTCCGTAATCCTGATGCAGTTTCTCCTGGAATTTATTTTTGGGACGGGAATGTAGGTTGGGTAAATACAGGTGTTGCAATTACTTACGATTCGTGGTATAATCTTGAATTTAGACTTGTTGGAGCAAACTTGGAATATTTAGTAAATAATATTGTTGTGGGAACCATAGCTTCAGGTGGTTCTACTTATCTGGGCGATATAATCATGCAGGCATATAATTTTAATGATCCTACTCTTCTAGCAATCAATCAAAGTGCAGACTCGTATGATGCATATTGGGATAATCTGATTACTTCTACTACAAATGGAAATGTGGTTATCAACACCAATACAAATGAATATTTCTGTTCTATTCAATCAGCAATAAATGCGACAAATACTTTAAACGGACATACTATCACCGTTGGAGCAGGAACATACGCCGAAAATGTAGTAGTAAATAAATCACTCACCATACTTGGCCCTAACAACCTCATCTCACCTAATACAGGTGTCCGGGTAGCGGAAGCAATTATAACCGGAGGTTTGACTGTTGATAATGCAGCTTCCAAAACAGTGAACATTGAAGGGTTTAAATTTGTGACGGTTAGCAGCCCAATGAGTTATAATGGAAATGGGGCGGGTACAATCAATGCAAACCTGACTTTTAATAAAAATATAGTTAATGCAAATTCTGGTCAGTTGGTTGTATTTACAGGAACAGCTACGAATACTGCCACTGTTGTTGTTGATGATAACCTGTTTCAGGGTATGGCAAGTAATGCTATGCAAATCGGGCCGGGGGCTCCTTCGCATGGCGCAGTAACAACAACGATTACTAATAACACGATAAACACTACCGTAAATTCGGGCATTAATACGGACGGAATAACATCCTCATTAATCAGTGCCAATTTAATCAGTAATACAACACAGCAAGGCATTCAGGTAGCTGGTGCAGCCGGCAATGTTACCATTTCGCAGAACGTAATAACTAACTCCAATACATCGGGGGATGTAAACAGAGGTGGTATCAGGCTAAGAGGCGGATCTTATACGGGACCTGTTACCGTCATTAATAATATTGTTTCTGGTTCTGTAAATGGTGTGATTGTGCCAACAGGCGAAAATATTACCGGCAAGGCGATTACAGTTAATAATAATAATTTGTCAGGAAATACTTTTGGAGTTAAAAATGCAGGTACTGGTGATTTGAATGCTACCTGTAACTGGTATGGAACGGCAAATGCAGCTGTTGTTGCTACAAAAGTTTCAGGGAATGTTACTTATGTACCTTATCTCTCCAGTGGTACCGACGCCAGTCCTGCCGTCGTGGGTTTCCAGCCTGCAGCGGTTTGTGCTGCCTGCACACTGTCTTCTGTCTCACTGGGTAACAACAGGTATATATTCTTTGGTATTCCAGGATTGCCCGGAGCTAGCGGAACGTTAACACCGATTATCACAGATGGGTTGGCACCGTTTAGTTATAACTGGTCAGCAAGTACCGATCCATCCGTTAGCGCTTTGACTGTAGCTTCTGTTACACCAACAGGCTACACGGATGGTCAGGCTTTTGACTATACCGTAATAGTTACAGATGCAAACGGTTGTACAGCTACTGCAACAGTTAACATTACTTATTTCAATATCAACTGTTCAAGCAACGGTAATAATGTTAAAGTAAAAGTTTGTCATATACCGGGAGGTAACCCAACCAATTGTAAAACTATCTGTGTATCCATCAATGCATACCAGGCGTTGTTGAACAATGGTTCTTATCTGGGTAATTGTTTACCGAATTGCGAAGTGCCTGCTACCCGGGGTGTTGTTGATATTTCAAATTATATTGTAGGTAACCAGGACTTTAAGGTGAAAGTGTTCAACAATCCCACAGAAACTTATTTCAGGCTTTATGTTTCCGGCGATCTGTATGAAAAAATCAGCATCAGGGTATCGGATATGTATGGAAGAGTGATAGAGCAAAAGCAAAATATAAATTCAGACGAGGAAATAAGAATTGGTGATCGTTATGTTTCCGGATTGTATATAGTAGAAGTGGTTCAGGGCATGAGCAAGAAGGTGATAAAACTTGTAAAACAGTAATAGAGAAATTATGAGTTCAATTTTTGGAAGGAGGTTGTTGAAAGACGGCCTCCTTTTTTATTAGCAAATCACAAAAACACATGAATTGATATTTTAGAAACCTATAATATGGGAATGAAAAAGGTTTACTGTAATATGGGTAAAAAAATAATGAAACGAAGGGGCAGTCAGTTGCTGTAAATACCTAATCCTGTCAAATAAGTGTCTGATTAAATTTTCAAAAAACCATCCGGAAATGTACTAGTAAGTTATTAAAGATTAAGAGAAGCTCAGATTAGATTTTCATGATAATAACGCAAAGAAAAATTTCTTTTAAAAAAGCTGGAGTACTAAAAATAAAAAAGGCATCCCGGAATGGAATGCCTTTCAAATAATTTGTTTAATCTATTTATTTAGCTGCATTGGCTTTTCTTGCCAATTTGCTCTTCAGGTTAGCCGCCTTATTCTTATGAATAACATTGCGCTTAGCCAGTTTATCGATCATGGCAGCCACTTCAGGGAATTTTTCGCCCATTTCTTTTCCTTTAAGAACTTTCAGGTCACGGATAGCGTTACGGGTAGTTTTACCGTAGTACTTGTTTCTAGCTGTTCTCTTAGCCGCCTGGCGGGCATCTTTTTTTGTTGCGCTGTGATTAGCCATTCTTACTTGTTTTTTGGGATGGCAAAGGTAAGGCTTAGCAACGAAAAACCCGTATTTAATCAATAGAATTTATTGACTTTATACTGCTGGATCCTAATTTTGGGTGTCTTAAACAGGGAAGGGCAGATTCGCCATTTGTTTATTAATGTGTTGATAATCAATTTGTTTTAGAATTATAGTTATTGTGTTGAGGAAGTCAATTTCCTAAACGTAGTTCTAGGCTGATCAGAAGCAGGACAGATAAGACACCCGAAAACTATACTTTACAGCATTCTGCAAAATTTTTAAGTAATAAATGGGTCCTTTTAATTCACCAGTCGACATTCCTTCTTTGCGCTTGTAAAAAAGAAGAATCATCACCCCTGACTCAATTTTTTTTGCACGCACCAATCGGTTTTTAATAGCATACCAACACGGAACAGGCTATCAAAAAGCTGAATAAAGAACTTTTTCAGATCAGGATGCTGATTCGTTAATAGCAAGAATACTATTGTGTGGCTGGGAATTCTGTGATCTGCCATTGCCCTAAATAGTGTAGATTTGTCAACCCAAATTCCTTACAATATTTGTCAATTTCTTTATGAAGGATATCCAGTACATCACCAGTCAGCACCCCGCTTTTATTGAAAGTATGTACCAGGATTTTTTAAAAAATCCAGATACCATTGACCCCGAATTCAAGAAATTTTTTGAAGGCTTCGATTTTGCTATTAGTAGTGTTGCCACCAATGGTAATAGTAAAGAAGCTTCGGCCTCGCCAGATTCCATAAAACAACCTTCTGCCCCTGATGTAGACTGGATGCGGGAGATCAGGGCTTACCGGATGATACTGGGTTACCGGAATAAAGGTCACTTGCTGGCGAAGACCAATCCTATTCGCACCCGCAAAGACCGGGGTGCCAATATTGAGCTTCGGTTTTATGGGTTTTCAGAAGCTGATTTAGATTCCGTATTTCAGGCAGGTAACCTGATAGGGCTTGGTACCACTTCTCTCCGGAATATTTACAATCATTTGGAGAAAATCTATGCCGCACATATTGGTATTGAGTTCAAATATATCAGCGACCAGAAAAAAATTGACTGGCTGACCAATGAAGTAGAAAAGAAAATGCTGGTACCCCTGCCGCTGGTCAAGAAAAAACGAATATTGGAGAAGCTGAACCAGGGCGTGATGTTTGAAAAATTTCTGCATACCAAGTATGTAGGACAGAAACGTTTCTCTTTAGAAGGTGGCGAAACAACCATTGCGGCGTTGGATGCTATTATTAATACAGCTGCTGATAACGATGTGCACGAAGTAGTAATCGGGATGGCACACCGCGGAAGATTGAATGTACTGGCCAATATTATGGGCAAGACCTATGAGCAGATCTTCAGCGAATTTGAAGGAACCGCCAAGTTGGATCAAACGATGGGCAGCGGTGATGTGAAATATCATATGGGTTATGGCAGTGAAGTGCAAACGATCAATGATAAAACCATCCACCTGAAACTGATGCCCAACCCTTCGCATCTGGAAGCGGTTGACCCGGTAGTAGTTGGTTTTGCCAGAGCCAAAGCAGATGTGCTGTATGAAAGCGATTTCGATAAGATCCTTCCGATATTAATTCATGGTGATGCATCCGTCGCAGGTCAGGGTGTTGTGTATGAAGTATTACAGATGTGCAACCTGGAAGGTTTTTATACGGGCGGCACCATTCATTTTGTAATTAACAACCAGATCGGGTTTACTACTGACTTTGATGATGCCAGGAGTTCTGATTATTGTACTTCATTAGCCGCTGCTGTACAAGCGCCGGTATTTCATGTAAACGGAGATGACCCTGAGGCGGTGGTGAAATGCGTGGAGATCGCTACCCGTTATCGCCAGGAATTCAATGCTGATTTCTTTATTGACATGGTTTGCTACCGCAAACATGGTCATAATGAAGGGGATGATCCGAAATTTACCCAACCTCATTTGTATGCCTTGATTGACAAACATCCCAATCCAAGGGAGGTATATGTAAAATATTTATTGGAGAACGGCGAAGATGATGCGCAGGAACTGGCTAAAGAAATGGAGAAAAAATTCTGGGCTGACCTGCAGGAAAGATTAGACGAAGTGAAGCAACACCCTTTGCCTTACCATTACCAGGCACCGGAAGTAGAATGGAAAAAATTAAGACGGGCTACTGAAACTGATTTTGATCAATCCCCTGTGACAGCTATTTCAACAGACAATTTCAAAACCATATTTAATGCGTTGATGAAGTGGCCTGGCGATTTTAAGCCGCTGCGCAAAGTGGAAAAAATATTGCAGGATAAAATAAAGTTATTTGAGACCGAAAATAAAGTGGATTGGGCTACTGGTGAATTGCTGGCGTATGGCAGTTTACTACTTGAAGGAAAGAATGTAAGAATGAGCGGACAGGATGTACAGCGGGGCACTTTCTCACACCGTCATGCAGTATTGCGGAATGAAGAAAATGATAAAGCCTATAACCGCCTGAGCCAGGTTCCGGGCGCACAAGGTCTTTTCAGGATCTATAACTCTTTATTAAGTGAGTATGGTGTCCTGGGTTTTGAATACGGTTATGCCCTTGCCAACCCGAATACATTGGTATTATGGGAGGCGCAATTTGGTGATTTTGCCAATGGTGCCCAGATCATGATCGACCAATTTATTGTGGCCGGGGAGCAAAAATGGAACCGGATGAACGGAGTTACCTTATTACTGCCACATGGCTATGAAGGGCAGGGGCCCGAACACAGCAGTGCCAGGCTGGAACGGTTCCTGCAAATGTGTGCAGAACTGAATATGGTGATCACCAATATTACTACGTCGGCAAATTTCTTTCATGCATTAAGAAGACAACTGGCCTGGCCTTTCAGAAAGCCGCTGGTCGATTTCTCCCCCAAAGCCAATCTCCGGCACCCCGGCAGCTATTCAAGAATTGAAGAGTTTACGGATGGTGGATTTAAAGAACTGATCGATGATCCCACTGCTGATGCAGCGGGCACTAAAAAAGTTTTGTTTTGCAGCGGGAAGATCTATTTCGATATGGCGGAGCGCAAACAAAAAGAAAACAGGACCGATATCGCTATCATCCGGCTCGAACAGATATACCCATTACCTTTTAAACAAATTGAAGCCCTGCATCGAAAATATGGTAATGCCACCTGGTTCTGGGTGCAGGAAGAGCCATTGAATATGGGGGCTGCTTCATTTCTCAAAATGAACCTGAACTGCATTAATTACGGGGTGATCGGAAGACAACCTTCTGCCTCTACAGCAACAGGGTATAACAAAGTGCACCAGCAGGAACAGGCGGAGATTATTGATACGGCGTTTAGTATCTGATCCCGGCTTAAATAAAATTTAAAAAGCTATCTGGTTAGGATAGCTTTTATTGTTAGGAAGGTTTAATGGTTTAGAAAGGAATTTTAGCATTCACAGTTTTTATTTTTCCATCGCTATCGTACAATGGCATGTCTTTAATGATCAGAGTTCTATCGGAAACAGTGATCGATCCTGTTGACTTGCTTGAGCCAGTATATGGTTTATCACCCATATCTGCACCAACGCCTGATAGGGAAACTGTTACCGCTCCAGCTTCCGGTTCTGTCATAGGTAGCATGGATCCGCTATAAAGTTTTAGTGTTGAATTGGTGGCATCTTTTTCATTTACAAAAGTGACCTGTAACAATTCGAAATTCGGATTACTTGCATCACCTTCGTTATGCTGGCAAAGCACGGAGAAATTTCCTTTTTCTTTATCTCCAAAATACTGTGTGGTTACTCTTCCTGTCACCGTTTTTTCATCAATGGAAATTTTTCCAGATTTTTCATCCCTGCTTTCAATGTCTGATGAGGTACTTGTTTCTGTTGAAATATTGCTTTTTCCGCTGTCGCTTTTCTTTTTATCACCACAGGAAACGAAGAATGTAGCAGCTGCAATGATTGCAAAAATTGATTTTGTCATTTGATTTTTATTTTAATAATGAGTTATTAATTGAGTGTTCAATGAATGGCTATATCTATTTCCTTACAATTTAATAACGGCCAGCTCAGGAATAGTTTGCCGGTCTTTCCTTGGCAAATTCCATTCCTGTGTATAAATATTGCTTTTGACAAACTTACCGCTGCCAGCATAGTACTGATCTTCGAAGCGCATTGTTTAACGATTCTGGGCCACTTGTTTTTTTGAAAGCAGGTAAACAGTGTCCTTCTGGTACAGGCAGACACTAATGTTGGCAAAATTTCCTGCGATCGCCTTCTTTTGGATCGTATCCGGGATCACGAAAGACGTTTTCGTGGCCGGTATTAGTACGCCAGGAACTTTTATATATTGATATTGCACCTTATGATTCAACGGTCCTGAATCAGCAAAAGTATATGTGGTTTTTGCTTCTACCGGAAAACCATCTTTGTTATACGTGTACGATAATTTCCCTGTACTTGAGTTTCCTTCCAGGTTTTCATCAAGATTATTATTGGCTGAAGTAATGTCGCCTTTTGTATAATTGCCGAGAAGCGAGTGAGGATTCGTTTGTGAGTCATAGCCGGTGAAAACAAAAGGGGATGCTGTTTCCTTTCCATTTTTATCGCTGTATTCAATTCTCAGAATGTTCTTTGCATTGTCCAGCAGATACGTTGCAATTTGTGTAAGCATGCCGCCAAAGGAGACTCTCAACTCAGTTACTTCGATCATTCGGGCATCCCATTTATATTCTTTTGACAAGAGGAATGATTCTTTGTTGTCCTTTAAGATAGTTTCAGTTAATTTGTTTAGTTGGCCTTCTGCATTGTATTCCAGGGAATAGGTTTCGCGGGGTGTTAAATTGTTAGCGTATTCCCTTATAAATCCAATCAGTTTGTTTTGCTGGTTTGTTTTAAGATTTGTTTCAGAATAGATCAGTTTTTTACCTTCTTTATGAGACACGCCAGAAATATTGCCTTTACTATCATACTGGTATTCTGTAATCATTATTCCATCAGGATGGTGGTATATTTTTTTTGCCAGACGCCAGGTCGAACTATGTTGGCAAAATGAACCCATTGCCAACAATAATGATATCGGAAAGAGTGCTAATTGACGATTCAAGAATGAAATGTTTTACAAATCATAAGGGCGGTACTAACATATAATAATAGCACTTATTTAATGACCCAAAGTTAGATTGCTGATAGAGCTTATTTCAGGTGATTCGCTGAAGGGAGGCTTAAAATCGTTGAATGTTATCCTGGTAAATAGGCGCTGATAATGGCTTTATTTAACAATTAGCTTCCAGGAAGCTGCTGAGTCAACCCAGGCCTCCATTGAAAATTCTACCAGGTTTTCAGCATTTACCGGATACAATGCCGGGTCGCTTTTATTTATGAGGCGGATATAAGCTGAGGCGGGAGATGTGCTGCCTTCGTTTATAGCTTTTACCCCGATCCAATATTCACCAGGAGAAAGTTTACCTAACGGATATGCTACATGGGTATTGAGAATAGCCAATGAATCAGCCAGCATTTTTCCGTTAAAAAACACTTGTATACTGTCGCCATCTTCCGCATCGTGATCCCAGACCTCTATGACAATATCGCCGGCCGTTATTTCCAATTGCCCTTGTTGCGTGAAATTGTCCTGTTTTTGTTGTTTCTTATTGGGATAAAAATACCAGACAGCACCAGCCGCAAGCAACAACAAGAGTAATAGCAGTAAGGACCTGTTTCGTTTATTCATTATTTATTTTTTCCATGGTTCATTCACCAGGGTCATTTTCATATTGAAATCTACTTTGGTATCAGTTAACGTTTCAGTGCGATTAAAATCACCAGTCATCGTATTGGTTCCGTTTGATTTTGTTATCGGCAATGTAACCGTTGGTGATTTTTCCTGCATACGCATGCTTCGTTGAAGGATGAATGTGGCTTTGTTGATCGGGTATTCAAATACCGCACCATCCACGTTGTATGGCTGCTGTTTAGCCTTTACCACCATCACGGTGCGATTGGAAAATGCCGATGTAAAATCACTGAGAGCGGGCATGAGTTTGATGACCATCTTTTCCTGCACGATCTGTGCTTGTAGCGGAAAATAGAATGCGCCAGGCATAGCACCCCGGGCTGCCGCACCAAATCCCGGATCTTTTTCGCTTGCATTGAAAGGCATCACAGGGGCAGGTATCCGCTGATTTTTTATTTCTTCCCAGTCCGATTTGTCTTCTACAGCCCAAACGTCATCTGTAAATTCCATTTTTACCACGTTGCCCTCTAGGTAACCACTTAATTTGGGCAAAGCGCCTTTTGCCTTCTCTTTAAGGCAATACAATGATGCTTTGCCTTCGTAGTACAATTTATAACGTAGATAGACCTTGCCCTCATTCTGCATTTCCACGGCAAAATCACCACTGATGGGGCCTTTGTATTCCGTACAGTAGGCGCTGAAGAGTTCTCCACTAACGTACTGTACGAAATCCCCCGCCATCCCGGCCCCAAATGATTTTGTTTGTAACGATTTGATATCATCCAACGCACTTAGTCCTGCTTTACCGCTTTGGGTAAAAAAAAATTTGTCATTATTATCAAACTTGTTCGTAGCTACTTTTTCTGAAATCTTTGGCCAAACTTTGTCTATAAAGATCGATTTGCCTATAGCAATGATTCCACCGCTGGCAAAATTCATCGTCGTTGAAAAAAGAGCACAAGCCTCACCCACCTGGTAAAATTTGTTGCAGATATCGGACTGCTGCGACTTACTGGTGCCCAGGTCTTTTTCTATTTGTTTAAGGAGGTCACTACTTTCCTGGAGTTTGCTGCTGAGTTGCCCCAATTGCGGTGCGGCGATCGCTCTTATTTCCGGGTACTTTTTTGAAAGTGTTTGAAGATCTTGCAATGATTTTTTTAGCTTATCCCAGCCTCCGTCAAACTCTTTTATCTGTTGCTTTAATTTTTGTGTTTCCAGTTTTGTTTTAGCTGCATGTTCAGGCGCCAGTTCGGGTACAAGCGCATTCAACGAAGATTCCAACGCATTCACCGCTTTGTCTTTTGCCGCGTCAAATTTGTCCAGCATTTCATCAGCATCAAATTCAGCAAGAACCGAAAAAGTTGTCTTTGCTGTTTGTTTCTTATCTGCTGCATAAGCAATCACCTGGTACTTACCCGTTTCCGTTGGCGTATACTTTACAAAATACTCACCTGTTTGTTTGTCAGCCCGGGCCGATATGTTATCTGTACCTCCACCCGGTTTTATGATCTCGATATGTACCTGACCTGGTTCATTGTCAATACTGTTACTTATACCTGCCAGTTCAACACTACCGTCCGGAAAATTGACAGATGTATTTAGGCGCACGGTAATAGGGAGCCCATCTGTTTTCCCTTGCGAATAACCCGCCGGGATAAAAGAGCCAATACAAATAAATAGGAGTAATATAATCTTTTTCATAATAATGTTATTGACAACCCTGGCCGCCCTTGGTTGGTTTTTTACCATCCGCAGTAAATCCATTTGCGCGGATCAATTCAATTACGTTGGTATAAACTTCCTGTTTTCCACCAGCGGACAAATACAGTTTGCCGGTACCGCTATCAATACTGGCACTGTTTACCTCATCTTCCTCTCTCAGCAAAGCTTCCATTTTCGTTTTGCCCGTAGCACAGGTGATTGTTGTTTTAATGATGAATTCGCCATCATCGTTCGCTACCCCAGCTACAACAGTCTTGGAATCAGATCCGCCGCTGCCAGTATTATCGGTGTTTGGTGTTTGGCTTCCTGTAGTATCTTTTTCTTTTGTATTTTTCTTTCCAGTGACGGCCTCTTCCACTTTTTCTACACCCTTGTTAAGGGCCTCCTCAGTTTTCTGTTCGGCTTTTTGCTCCACTTTTTCTTTGGCCTTGTTCAATAATTTTTTTCCAAACTGTGCATTTGCATTGGTGCAAAAGACGGTTAAACAAATGATGAGGATAGTTTTCATAGAAAGTATTTATTGCTGACAATTTTTAATAGGACTTTTTTTGTGTTATACACTACGCTGAATTTTCCGTTGGTTAATTGAACTTTAGGTTTGCTTGCGCCATCTTAGCTATATGTCATTTCACTTGCAAAAGTTCCTTCAACCAAACGATTAAAATTTACCACCGTTAATTGAGCTGAACTCATGCTTTATTCGGAATTTCCCTTTGATAACATGGTCTGTATTCTTAGGGTCCGTTTCTTTGTTATCGCTATAAGTTTTTATATTAAACGTGCCGGTAATTATTCTTCCCTCTTCGCCCCGTGCTTCTGTTGTAGTTACAACAATTGCATCCGTTATTACAGGTGATTTCTCCGGATAAGTACCGTTAAAACTATTTGATGTATAATTTTTTTCAGGATAGTTTTGTAATGAAGCACTGCCCTGGCTTATATTCATTTTAAGATCAGGAGAACCGGATGGGGTAGTTGAAGGGTTTGTCATATCATGTGGTATGGTCAATAACAAAGTAGTGCCATCTTCTTTACCGGCATGGATAGTAAAAACGGTATCTGTATTATTTGCCCGGTAGGTGCTCATGATATCTGCAGCATCCACATGCATTTCTTTACCGTCTATGGTATAATCAAAATACAAATCGCCTGAATGGGTGGTTTTGCTGTCAGTCGTTTTATCGCTACCAGTGTTAGTGTTGCAGGCAAAGAGTGCGGTTACTGCTAAGGCTGTTCCTAAGATCCTTTTCATTTTTATATTATTTTATTGATAGTGATTAAGAATTTGTTTCGAAACCCAAATCTATAACGCTTGGGGCTGAAATGTCCTGGTAATAGCTCAAAGTGGCCTTTAAATCGACGAACGGTTGCAGAAGTCAATTTTTACTGATGTAAATGTGGAAGTAATTTATAATATATCAGGGGAATTCCAGGTGATTTATTCCAGTTTTTTGGTTGAAGATTATACCAAATGATTCCTTTTTTTTGAAGACTTTTCTGTTGTACAGTATTTGGCTGCCATCCCTGGGTTCTGAGAAATGATGAAGAAGTGGCTCTCTTAAAAGCTATTATTACCCTTCCGTTTTTATCATAGTAGGGTTTTACTACAATCATTGGTTTTTGTGCATTTGGGTTAAATCTATCGGTTCGCTCATTTAGAAAATACAATGTTTGCCCCAAATATTCATATTCTGATATAGAGAGCGCATCATTTTTTATCGCACGAGTAAGAATTGTTTCAGGAGCTTTTACCTTTTCTATATTTAAGAGCCTGGTTCTATCTATACTATCGGGAAGTACACGGTTAGTCCCTCCATGCCATGTGGCGACTAGCTTACAAGCCGGGTTATAAAATTTGATGATGAACATATTATCCTCCTCAGTTAGTTTTGAACTTATGCCAAACCATTGTTGTCCTTTGTAGTCGTATTCATCCACAATTAAAAAGCTGTCTTTTTTCATATTTAAAATGCAAGATGGTAAACTATCAACAGCCATGGTTTTTTTGGGAACTTTTTCCTCAACTTTTTTAATTTTAGTTTTGTCGTTGCTGTCAGGTAGTATAGCGTTGACTCGTATTATGCCATTGCCACCTGTTCGCCATGAAGCTATCAAGTTACAGCCAGGGTTATAAAATTTGATAGTGTGTATGTAATTAACCTCTTTCTTTTCCTGGTCGGTAAGCATTCTGCTTATACCATACCATTGCTGGCCTTTATAATCGTATTTTTCCACTATTAAAAGGCTATCTTTTTGTTTCATTTTTAAAATGCAGCCGGGCAGGCTATCCATTGCCGGATTAGCATAACTGCACCCATAAATAAGAGTGGCACTGACTAAAAAGATAATATGCATTGATTTTTTTAGATTAATTCTGCTACACAACAGCCGGTTGGGTGCCCTTATGTTCCGCCCCTTTTTGATTTATCCTGGCTTAAAAGCCCGACAGAATAAGGTGGGGTAATAATTAAATATTTAAAATCTGCTTTGATATATTACCCGGGTTGGATTCGGTTTTTCATCCTATATTTTATTTAGATTATTATTATTGGGATTTATTATTACTCATATACACTAACTGGCAGTCACGGTTATAGAATTTTAAATGTGTTCGATGATTTGATTTTCATATCACCTTGTCAGCAAGCGAATCCTGCACTATGATGAACCACGGTTGGCCCTTATAGCCATATCGCGTAGCAGATAAGCGGGGATATGGTTCTTCATACCGGAAATACAGTTCGGCAGGCTATCAGTAGGTAATGCTTTTCCTACCTGGCAGACACAGGTGATCAGGAGGCCGGATAACATATAATGTCGTATCAGCATTTACAATTATTTGATCACCAGTTTAAAGTGAAATGCCTTTTTTTGGATCGATCTTAAAGCTCTTTTCAAAGCCTTTCCAGTTAAGAATATCTATCCTGAAACTTTCGCAGATATCATCGACAAGTGGTATTGGAATGCAGAAGCCTGCCTGGAAATACACTTGTCCTGATAAGCCACCTACCTTCAGTTGGGGATCAATTTTTACATTCCTGTTTTTATCTTCGTTGTTTACCTCTAGCGCATAGGCCATATCAATGGACAAGAGGTTGATATCAGCAAACACTTTTGCATACATAATCTTTGCATCTACTCCTCCCGAACCATGCATAGTTATATCCGCATGAGGTGTCAGTGTTGTTTTTATGTCGCTGTTATTTCCACGTTGATAGTCAGCATTAATATTGACGGTGCCCGAAACAGATACGGTGATATTGCAGGGAACAGGCCCTATAAAGAAGTCAACATTTGCGATTGTTTCCGAGATCTTTTCACTGAAATTGTTTTTGTCCGTGGTATTGAGATTATAAGATGTTCCAAGCAATGTTACAATTCCCTGGTCAGGATCTTCTTTTTTAAAGCCGCCCGGTATTCTTATTCCTGGCAGGCCATCGCCTTTATAAAATTTTTCTTCTGAGTTGATATCATACCCAAATAATACAAAGTCTTTGGTAATCGGGGCATTGTTATCGATCAGTCGTTGCCAGTTATAATACTTTACCCCGATCTCCATGTTGGCTTTTACTGAGCTTATTTTTCTTTTTCCATCATAGCCGCTATCCATAGAATAATAATCTGCAGAAAATCCAGTGGATCTTGAAAAGAACCCGAAGCAATGAAGACCCGGATCTAAAAATTCGTAATTGTAGCCAGCATATTGTTTTCCCCCGCTCACAGGAATATTGAGCGGCATAGGTAATTGGTTATTTAGTATCAATTGGTTTGGTTGATTGGTCGTAAGCAAATTGCCGGCAGCATCGTAAAATTTCAATGTTACAAAATATGGCTTTGCATACCGGGTTGCAGGAGGAAGGATATTGCCCTCATTAGAAAACAAGAGGTTGTATGTTCGCATGGTGTAATCCTTTGACATATATTGCGGCTCTACTGCCTCCCCAAAACTCATGGAGTAATTATAAGGCTGAAAAGTTGCGTCTGGCTTTTTAATATCTATCGTAGTAGAGAAAAGAGTAGTGCCCCCTGCATTCTCCGAAACATCCACAACACATTTGTTCACCTTTGCATACATAGCAGGTTGAAATACCAGTCCCATTTTAGCTGATGCATCATTGCCGGTGCGGGTAAAAAGGATTGAGCTATTTAACCAGCCTATCTTGAATTCTGCGGCATTGGTAACCACCTCACCGAAATAAGCGTAGATCGTAGATGCAACCAGGTTTTTTACAACCGTATATTTTTTTGGATTCGAAAAAGAATTGATCTGGTACTTTGGGCCGGAAGTTTTTACCAGGTTATTAGTAATAACACAATTCGTTAAATCATTTTTTGCCACCAGCTTTAATGGGAACGTGAGTCCGTCAAAAGGTTTTTTGTCACGCAAAGAATGTCCTCTAGTATTCAATGCTTTTTCCAACTGGTTCACTTCATCCAGTATTTCTTTTCCCGTTGCGCTGTGTTGGTTGCCGAGAGAGTCCACCCAGTTATAAACTTTGTTATCGCTATACCCTTTACTGGCGTCTGCCTGGAGCGGCACAAATTTTATCGCTGCTTTTCTATAACCAGGTGTGGCGTCCAGCAAATTAGGCTTCAGGTCAAATTTCTGAGGGTCAAGCTTTTCTATTTTATCGATCTTTCCTATTCCATCAATTTTACCGCAGGGATTCGCGGAAGCATTACTTGTCTTCAGATTATTGGCGTTGAAGCCATTTTCATTAATGGTGGCCAATAAACCTGAATAGGGCGTTCCATCACTGCTATATTTAATATTGATTGTTCCCTTTGGATCGATCTTCACATCCCGCACACCATCCAAAGCCTTTAATGAAGTTATCAGTTTCGTTTTCCCTGCCGCACAGGTTGCATTGGTACGAATCACGGTAGCGCCTGAAGCGTCTTTTACTTCCTCGTTGTTTTCGTTGGCGGCTTCTTCAACCGGTTCTGGTGCCACTGTTCTTTTTTTGAAGTAATACTCAGCCAACGGAACACCATTGTTCCCGATAGATACTTTTAACCAATAGGCTTGTTTGTCTTTAAGCAATGGTTTTTTCAGGTCATACGAATATTTATTTCCTGTTTTGAAATAGGTATTCGTGTATTCAACTCCTTTGCGGGTAATTATTTCATCCTCGGTGTATGTTTCAAGGGTTACGACTGTGACCGGGGCATTGGTTTCAAAGCTCAGGGTATTTGTTTTTTCGTCGAGTTTGGCCGTGAATGTATACTGATTCTTATAGGGGGTTTCGATACCGCCAATAGCTGCATATTTTGACTGGGCAAAAACTGAAAATGTCAATCCTAAGGGAAAAGTTAGAAAGAGTATTTTTTTCACTGTATTTTTTTAGGAAAATGGAATAATAAGATTATCTGTATTTATCCATTTATTATTGGATCGCTTTAAAATTATTATCAAAATGCTTTGTTTGGTTGGTTTCTGTTCCCGCTGTGGCAACATACCGGATCTTTATTTCCTAGTTTGAATCCGTGAATTTAATCGATAAATAAACAAGAAATTTATAGGACTCCTGGGGTGTTGCTAAAGAAAGGGTGAAGCCATTTTTGAAATCTGACTTTTTCCAGGTATTTAAATTGCTCATTTTTATATCGCTGCTTGCTGACTGAACATGTTGTGCAATGAGTTTCGGATTGTCTTTCCCGAGGGAGAAATAAGCCATAACAGGTACCGGGAACCCTTTTTCAAAATCATTGCATATGGTAGTTATCGTGATATATTCTAACTCGCCACTTGATGCAGCAGGGGCAGCTTTTGTTGACTGGATCGTAAAATCCTTCCCGAAATCTACGGCAACTGTCGTGCCATCGGTTGTTTGAACAAACACTTCAATACGCCCAGTTGTGCCAACAATCATTTGCTCTCGTAGTTCGCTTAGCATGATCTTATCGCTGAATACCGGTGCATTGGTGTACCAATGGGTTAATTGGCCAAGTACCCCACCGGATCTCGCTGGTAAGACTCTGGCCTGTACATTCCCGATCTTTGCATCAGTAGCTATGCGGATAATATCATCCAGGATCCAGGCCTTGAAATATTTATAAGTGGCTTTGAAATCATCACTGATCGACAGGGTTGCCACTGGCTTGAAGCTGGCCAGTAATTGAGCATTTTTAGCTGCATTTTCATTAATCACTTTTATCTTATTATTCCTGATCGCCCTATCTGTGGTACTGCCCTGGCTGAAAGCCATAGTTGCCAGGACAATAGAACTGAGCACTAAAAGTATTTTTTTCATTGTAAAAAATTATAATGCTAAGGTATACCCAAGGGAAGGCATATATTAGTATTAACCGTTGAACGGACACCAATAATCGCTGAAGGAAAGGCGGGCATAGTTTAGCTGCCGGACAAATGTATTTCTGCCCGGGTACCACCTTTTTCAGGGGATTTGAAGACAATGGATGCGCCGATCTTTTTAGACAACTCATCCACTAGTCTCAGGCCCAGCCCATTAAGGCTTTTAGTATTTTCTTCACTGCTGATTAGGTGGTTAAAATCTTGCTGGGTGAAAGTGTTGCCCTGGTTCTGGATATACAGTACCAACCCGTATGAAGACTGCCAGGTACCTATTTCAATTTCGCCATTCTCTGGTGAAGCTTTTACCGCATTCTGCAGCAAATTGCGGATGATCGTTTGCAGGTAATAAGGATCAGTGATAATAATTAGTGTGCCGCTAATCTCTTTTTTATATTGGATATTTTTTGCCTCGCTGTTGAGTTGTAATAATGCCTGGCAAGCATTTACGACGGGTAAGAGGTGGGTTGACTGCATTACAGTTTTAAACTCACTCATTTGTGTTTTACTCCAAAGCAGGAGATCTTCCATTGTTTCCAGCAAAGAACCTGTCGCTGTCTGTATCTTATTACTGAGCTCGTTTTTCTGCTGCTCATTGAGCAATTGCGGGTTTAGTTGCTGTAGTTTTAAAAACTGGTACACCTGGCTAATGGGTGAGCGAAGGTCATGGCTGATAATACTGAAAAGTTTAGCCTTCGTGCGGTTTGCTTCTTCCAGGTCGGTGTTAAGCTTGGATAGCGTTGTATTTTTTTCATTGATAAGGTTTGCACTTCTTTTTTTATTTCGATAGAGCAATATTAAAAGGATGGCTGCTATACCCGCCAAAATAAGCCCTGCAATTAACCATAATTGCTGCCTTTTGGCGAACAATAATTGTCTGTCTTTAAAATCTATTTGCTGCTGCTTATCCTTGTTTTGGTATTGCGCTTCCATCTCCGCTAAATTGTTGGAAGTCTTTTCATTGGTCAGTGAGTCATTTGCCTGAGTATACAGTGTGAGCTGTTTTTTAGCTTCATTTACATCTCCGGCTTCAATAGCCAACAATGCCAGTTCTTTGCGGATGTCGCAATAGGATTCCCTGTCAACATTATATATAACAGTTACAGCTTTTTCATAATATTCTTTCGCCAGTATATTATTTTTCTTTAGCGAATAGTAACGGCCACTGATCGCATCCGCTTGTGATTCAAGCATTTTTGTAGTAACTGCTGCACGGGCGGTTGCGGAGTCAATGTAAATTTTAGCTGCTTCTATTTCACCTCTATCAAGATAGTAGCTGGCAATTGCAATGTTGGAAGTCACCAATTCCGACCAGGCCTTTGGCGCTTTAGCAACTGCCTGGTTTAATAAATTTTGATACTGCAGGGCACTGTCAATTTTTTTAAGTGCGGTATAGGTTTTTACATACCTGCACAGGATACCCACCTCGGTTGTGACAGCCATTGCGGCATATTGGTTAGCGCTGAATAAATACTGCAATGCTTTTTCGGGTTGCTTCAGCAGCAGGTATATATCTACGATTGAAATAGTGGTAATGGAAAATTGAACTTTATATTTTGGGCTGGAGGCTGTATCAATAAGCGGTTTTAGGTATAGAAGACTTTGTATAAAATCATTCAAGCCAAGATTGAAAAACGATTTTATGTTGGCATGGTACTTTCCCAGTGCATAATAGCCTGAACATTTGGTTACATTGTTCGTTGATGTGTCTAAAACAGGTTGTAATAATTTTGCTACAGAATCACTTTTATTATTTTCATTCAGGTAATGATATATTTGAATCAGGGCCCCCAACGCATAGGCGCCATTGTCTCCTCTTCCTGATTTTAAGGAATAAGTGTACGTACGTTCGAAATACTTTTTTGCACTGTCAAACTTAAATTGGTTGTAATACCCAATTGCAACAAAATTATTTAACTGGCACTTACTGCTGTAGTCATTACTGGTCGTTTTGCTTAAACCGGCATTTCCAATATCTATCAAACTGGCAAAACTCGCTGCTTTGCCATCTGCACTGTTAATTATCGCCTGGCAGTTTTTGATAAAGTCGTCGACGGTTTTGGGAGGAGAATTTTGCGCTAAGCTGTATTGAAGTGAAAATAGTAATGCACATGCCAATTGAAATACCTGTTTCATAATTTTATTTGAGCCACTGCTGAACGATATGTTTTGCCAATTGGTATAGTAATGTCCCCGCAAACTATTTTATTATGATGCAGTTCTTTAATTTTTTTTACCGCTACTGCATAGCTCCGGTGTACCCGTAAAAAATTATTATTGGAAAATTTTTCCAGGAAACCGGTCAGGGTCGTCAGGGTCAGGTAATTCTTCTTTTCTGTCACTACTTTGGTATAATCCTGCATCGCTTCGAGGTAGATGATATCCTCCTGGGGTAATTTTACCTGGGTATGTCCGTCTTTAATGGTGAGGGATTCTTTTTCAAACAGCACTTCGTAAGCGGCGGACTTTTGTTTCATATCCCAGTAGTCAGCAATCCGTTTTGCAGTGTAAGAAAAACGATCTGCCGTTACCGGCTTTAAAATATAGTCAAGGGCAGACAGTTCAAAGCCCTCCAGCGCAAATTCCGGGTGTGAAGTGACAAAGACAGCAATAGAAATATGATCTTTAACAGTCTTTAATAATTCGATACCGCTGAGCCCCGGCATTTCAATATCCAGGAATACCAGGTCGGGTTTTAAAGCTGCTACCTGCTGAATGCCGTCGGTGATATTGGAAAAGCTGCCGCAGTGCAGGAGATGTGGATGTTCGCCGGCATATTCCTTCAAAATAAGGAGGTCAACCGGGTTATCATCGATAGCAATGTAACGGATGGTTTTTAGCATCAAAAGGACTGATTATCAAACTCAAATATAAGTGTTTGTATTAGCTTTTTTTCCGAAATTTGCCCTACTTAATAATTTCTATGATTGATATAAAAGTGCCAACCGTAGGGGAGTCTATTAGTGAAGTAACCCTGCTGAAATGGAGCAAAAAAGATGGTGAGTATGTGGAAAGAGATGAGGTGATTGCCGAGCTTGAAAGCGAAAAAGCGACTTTTGAAGTAAATGCGGAAAAAGCCGGTGTATTAAAACTGGAAGCCATTAATGAAGGCGACACCATTAAAATTGGTGACCTGCTTGCAAGTATTGATGAAACAGCCGCGAAGCCGGAAGCAAGTTCAAAGAAGGAAGCCGAAGCTCAGAAGGCGGAAACCCCGACAAAGACAGCCATTGCACCGAAACCAGCAGAACAGGATGCTCCGGTAAGCAAGGCTGCGGTGGCAGCAGTCGCTTCTGACATCAAAGCAAGCCCGGTCGCTTCAGCTATCATTGCGGATAAGAAAGTTGATCCAAAATCGGTCACACCTACCGGTCCGCAGGGAAAAATATTAAAGGATGATGTACTTGCTGCATTAGCGAACCCCGGTAAAAAAGCGTTTACAGGTGCTGAACTGAATAGCCGGAATGGCCGGACAGAGAAAATGAGTAATCTCCGTAAAACCATTTCCCGGCGATTGGTGGAAGCCAAGAATACAACCGCGATGCTCACCACTTTCAACGAAGTGGATATGAGTGCTATCATGGAAATAAGAACAAAGTACAAAGACAAGTTTAAAGAAATACATGGGGTGGGCTTAGGCTTTATGAGCTTTTTTGCCAAAGCCTGTTCGGTGGCATTGACCGAATGGCCTTCTGTAAATGCATATATCGATGGGGATCAGCTGGTGTATCATGATTATGCGGATATCAGTATTGCCGTGAGTACTCCAAGAGGACTAACTGTTCCGGTAATGCGCAATGTGGAAAGTATGAGCATGGCCGATGTGGAAAGAAAGGTGGTAGAGTTGGCCGGAAAAGCAAAGGAAAGTAAATTGACAGCGGATGAATTGACTGGAGGAACATTTACGATCACCAATGGTGGTGTATTTGGTTCGATGATGAGTACCCCTATCATCAACATACCGCAGAGTGCGATCCTTGGCATGCACAAGATACAAGAGCGACCGATGGCTATCAACGGCCAGGTCGTTATTAAGCCCATGATGTACTTGGCACTTAGCTATGATCACCGTATTATAGATGGACGGGAATCAGTAAGTTTCCTAGTAAGAGTAAAAGAACTGCTGGAGAATCCGGAACAATTGCTACTTGGTAAAGATCCAGTAAAATCATTATTAGGTCTATAATAAATTATTATGAAATATAATATTTTGCTACCGGTCTGCCTGTTGCTATTGTTCCTTGCATCTTGCCAGAAAGAGATTGACTGGGGAGTAAACGGTGGCGGAAGTTCCGGGACCACCCTCGTTAAAACAGTTTCTAAAGAAGTGACCGATTCGGTCGTAACACTTTACACATACGATGGCAACAAGCGACTGGTCAATGTAAAAATCACCGGTAAGAGCCAGAGCATTGATGTTGGTAACGAAGAGCGGATTTACCGCAATGCTTCGGGTATTGTTACCCGTAAAACGCAAATTAATGCTCAGCTCATAGCAGCGGGGATTGACAGTACTGTCACAACTATTTATTATAGCTCATCACCTGCCCGGTATATCTCCAGAGTATCAGGACTTACTATGTTTGGGATCACCGTTATGGACAGTACCGTACTGATCTATGATGGAGCAGGAAAGCTATCAGAAGAACACACCTACCAGGCCATTCCCATTTTAAGCCTGCCGTATATGTTAACGCTCAAGACAAAAAATACATATGGTGCTGGGGGCAATTTGATGAAAACAGATACCTATTCTCATAATGCTTTTACCGGCACAGATGATCTTGCAATCACCCTAAAGTATACATACGATTCGAAAAATTCTGCCATTGTTTTGCCAGTTGATGATGCTTGTGCTATCGGCCACACCGATTGGGTCTCTTCAAACAATGCAACCAGGATCGAAATCAGCAGCCTGATCACCCCGGCAGCAGACCGCATTTCTAATTTTACATTTAACTATAACACGAATAATCGTCCTTCTACCGGTATCAAAACAGACACACCTGGCACCGTCGTGAGCAACCTTACTTATTTCTATCAATAAAGTCGTAACAACTATTTTAACGGAGCGGCTGTGTTTATCAGCCGCTTTTTGTTTTCTTTGTAGTATTGAGCCGCTATCATTCATACCTCAACTCTGCCGCTACTATTCTTTTAGCGTATAAAGGTGAAGAGCCTTTTGCCGGGTTCATCAAAAAGTATTTTTCACAGCATAAAAAATTTGGTTCTAAGGACCGGAAGCAGGTCAGTCATTTGTGCTATTGTTATTTTCGTTTGGGGAAAGCATTGATAAATGCACCACTTGAAGAAAGAATTTTAAACGCTTTGTTTTTTTGTTCCCAACAACCAAATGACATATTAGCTGAACTGAAACCTGTATGGAATGAAAAAACCGGAACCAATTTTTCTGAAAAACAACAGGAGATCGCTTATTCTTTTTCAGTTGAGGACATCTTTCCCTGGCAAAATGAATTGAGTGAAGCCATCGATGGCAAAGTCTTTACACTCTCTCATTTACAACAGCCTGATCTTTTTCTCCGGGTAAGGCCCGGAAATGAAAAGAAGGTGAAAGCAAAGCTTATCAAAAACGGGATTGCATTTGAAAAAATCGCGGAGCAATGTATTGCCTTATCTAATTCAACGAGGATTGATGAACTTATTGAACTGGACCAGGAAGCGGTGATCCAGGACTATAGTTCGCAAAGGGTAGGAGAGTTGTTGAAAATGGTAAGAAAGGAACATCCGGGTGACGGATCAATACGTTTATGGGACTGTTGTGCTGCCAGCGGTGGTAAATCCATTATGGCGAAAGATATCCTGGGCGATATTGAACTGATGGTATCCGATATTCGGGAGTCCATTCTATTGAATTTGGGAAACCGTTTTGAACAAGCAGGCATTGATGACTACGAGAGTTTTGTAGTTGACCTGTCTAAACCACTAACTGTTTCCCTGTCCACTTTTAATCTGGTGATTGCTGATGTTCCCTGCAGTGGCAGCGGTACCTGGGGCCGAACACCCGAGCAATTGTATTATTTTGAGGAAGAGAAAATCAAATCCTACGCAACATTGCAGCAAAAGATCGTTACGAATGCGCTACCGCAATTAGAGCCGGGGGGATATTTCCTGTATATTACCTGTTCCGTTTTTAAAAAGGAGAACGAAGCCGCTGTTGATTTTATAAAAGAAAAATTCGGCCTTCAACTTTTAAAGATGGAATTGCTCAGGGGCTATGATAAAAAAGCTGATACGCTGTTTGCGGCTTTGTTTAAAAAGCCCCTATAATTTCAATAACTCAGCTGTGCCGATCGTTTTTTGCCCATTTAATACCTTGATATAATATTTTCCTTTCGAAAGTCTGTCAATGGCCAGCTCAATCGTTTTTGTTCCGCTTCCCTTACTATCCTTTAATTGCATCAGCAAGCTTCCTTTTGAATCGTAGATTAGGATGGGCATATTGGTAACTGCATACGCAGTTTCAACGACCAGTAGTGCAGTTGTTCCGGATACCGGGTTGGGTTTTACCATCACCAATTCTTTATAAGGATCGGTACCGCCGGTACCGGTTACAACACAGGTTGCTGTTACATTGATTATGGTGGTGTCGATATACACCGCATAAAAGGTAGCGGCGGCAGTATCAATGATCTGCCGGATGCGGTAAGAAAAAATTCCGGGTGCACCGCTGGTAAGGTCATTATTGAATTGATAGCTACGGTTGGCCAGTAACACTCCGGCCTGTGGATTGAGTTCACCCACTTTTGTATAGGAGTCTGCCCCAGGGGCTTTTCTTTCTATTTCATATTTCATAGCAACGACATCCTTGCTGTTCCAACTGATGGTTACCCGGCAACCGCTGGCCGTGGAGGAAGAAGTAGCGTAGTCAACCAACAGGTTGGCAAAAGCAAGTTTCATATTGGGAATGCCATACCCGATCCTATCATCCGGGGTAGTGAACTTGCTGCCGGATTGTTGCAGGGCCTTTAGGATCTTTATATTATTGAATTCAGGAAATCCCTGCCAGAGAATAGTACCCAATCCTGCCATATTTGGACAGGCAAAAGAAGTTCCATTGGAAGTGCCAATCGTATTGGAAGCGGTTTGTATCATTGCAGCTACCCCCACTGAGGCTATATCTGGTTTGATCTGTCCGTCACCTGAAGGGCCAAAGCTCGAAAAGCTGCCTACTGCACCAGCGGTATTTACTGCACCGATGGCAAGGGCGCTATCCGCATCCGACGGGGTCGTAATAAAATGCCAGGGAGAAGCACCGGCATTTCCTGCTGCAATAAATACAAGGATGCCTTTTTTTGCAGCGAGATCGGCGGCAATTGCAGATAAGGTTGTATTGCCATTCAGGGAAGCATAAGGATAATCAGGAACAGCACCGGAAAAGCCATAGCCATATCCTAAGGAAGAAGATATCGCATCGGCACCCGAACTATCCGACCTTTCGGCACCACAGGCCCAGTTAAATTCTTCGATCGGGTATTCACTACCGTTATCTTCTGTCTGGAATAGCCAGAAACTTGCTTTAGGTGCCTTCCCGATAAACTGGCCGGGAATATTGGCAGCGATCGTAGAAAGGCAATTCATGCCATGACTGCCATCGTTGGTAACATTTTGTTCCCGGGCCACAAAGTCCCAGGTTCCCAACACCTGACCGTTCAGGTTCATACTATCAAATGCCCGGAGGTTGGTATAATTACTAAAACCATTATCGAGTACGGCGATCTGCATTCCCTGTCCTCTCAGGCCAATATTATGCAGGAACTCGCCATTATGAAGCTTGATCTCGTTATAAGAGCCGCTGCCGTAGTTGAAAAAGTCGGCCGTTATTTGATCGATGGCAAAAGGAGAAAGTTCTGTGATCCTTTCTTCGAGTTCAAATTTGTTCACAGCCTCTCTTCCTGTTACTGCTGACCGGGCAGCGATCCCGTTTACATTCTGCACGAAAGGAAAAG
This sequence comes from Bacteroidota bacterium, assembly GCA_034408705.1. Classification (GTDB taxonomy): domain Bacteria; phylum Bacteroidota; class Bacteroidia; order Chitinophagales; family Chitinophagaceae; genus JJ008. Next base: position 5,187 of record JAWXCO010000063.1, on the reverse strand, counting down.
CTGTGATTGTGGCAATAGCTACAGAACTGCTGGTTTGTATGGTTATAGCATTCAGCCATTTGGAAACATTTAATAACGTAACACCGGGTACATTTTTTACCTGGTTTATATAGGAAGGTGTAACGGGTAGATCGGTGCTGTCAAGGACGATATTGTACTTAACTCTTCTGTCAATAGCCCGTTGGGACAAATAGGCAAGGGGAGAAGAAAGACTATAGGGAGAGCCACCTTTGTTTTTAAATTTAATGATATACCGGGTGAACTGGGCCTGCGATTCACTTACTGTGGCAACTAATAATAAAAGGAAGAATATTTTTTTCATTCGAACCAGCTTTTTACCACCCACAAATTTACGGCTGAAAGGGAGATTAATTATGATCGATCATCCACTTCTTTATACCAAAGCCAGTATAATAAGGTCCGCCTGAACCACCGGTATTAGGCTGGTATTCCCATAATTCATATTCCTGGTAGACAAGACCAATCGATTTTGAGTATTTCTCAACCGCTCTCGATTTTGCAGCATAGGAAGTAGGGGAAGTAATAGGCACATTAAAGGCTTCATCTATTTCTTCTACACTAAGAACATTGGTATAATTATATCCCCGGTAACTAAAGGGCGATGCCAATCCATCATAGTAATAATCCCATAGTTCCATTTCATTATCATTACTAAAATTATACTTCTGACTGTAAGCATCTGTGGGAATATACCGGTTGCCTTTCCAGCTAAAACCGTTTGTAATCGGCATATGCAGTTTAATAAACCGGAGATTATCTTCCTGCAGTTCTATTTGATCTGTCAATGGAGTGATGACGTAAGTACTGAGTGGTTGCCAGTAACCTGTTCCAAGCGAATCTCTCAGATAGCGTTGTATGCGGTAACTTGTTCTTCCGGCCAGGTCGGTAAATATCCCATCAACCTGATCTTTCTGCTGGTACCGGTGGGTTTCAATGGTCCTTCCAAACTGAGTAAAGACCAGGGAGTCGAGGCGGTAAATAATATACTTTCCGGTAGTAAGTGGTAAATAATCCTTTATATTTTCTGTTACAAATTCCTCTTTTTCATTGCAGGAAAAAAGAGAACTTATAATAATTGCCAACAGGCTGATGCGGGTAAGTAGCTGGAGTCTCATAAGTGGTCTTTCTGTATTTACGGATACAAAGTTTGTTCGGTTATATATTGTTTATCAGGGTATTTGGATCGTAACAAGCCGCCTTTCCGTGGTTTGTTACTATATAAAATTACTAACAAAAACTGGGGAAACATAGTTCACCGCTTTAAAACGTATGATTTAAGTCTTTATTGCCTGAGAACCAGTCGATAGTCTTTAGCCTGGGTCCGGTGGGCGACTCCCTGATTAGCAGAGAATTCCTTCAAACTTCAAACGTCGAACACAGAATTAAGAACCTTGGAACTCTGAACATCGAACTTCAAACTGCGAACTTAGAACTTCTAATACTCCCTCAACACTCCCGACTGTATGATCCCTCCGCCAATTACATCATCCCCTTCATAAAAAACGGCACTCTGGCCGGGTGCAATACCTTTGGCATTTTCATAAAACCGGATCGTGGCGCTGGTTGAATTTAGCGGATAGATATTTGACAAAGTGCCTTTGTCTTTATACCGGATCTTGGTTACGGCTTCCATGCCCGGCGTGATTGTATCATATTTTATCATATTGATCTTACCGACCAGCATTTCATTCTGATCCAGATCTGCTTCATCACCCAGCATCACGGTATTATTATCGGGGTCGATCCTTGTTACAAAAACAGGTTTGCCAAATGTAATGTCCAGGCCTTTTCGTTGTCCGATCGTATAAAAAGGATAGCCCTTGTGTTGCCCGAGAATATTGCCATGTTTGTCAACAAAATTGCCCCCCGCTACTCTTTCTTCTAGTCCTTCTACCCGTCTTTTTAAAAATCCACGGTAATCATTATCCGGTACAAAGCAGATCTCGTAGCTCTCACTTTTTTTGGCAAGTTCCGGATATCCATAGTCAAGTGCCATCTGCCGGATCTCGGTTTTACGATAAGGAGCAAGCGGCAATAAGGTTCTGCTGAGCAGGTCCTGTTGCAATCCCCAGAGTACATAGCTCTGATCCTTAGTATCATCGATGGCTTTGCTGACAACAAACCTTCCGTTATCATGCTGCCGGATTTTAGCATAATGACCAGTCGCCATAAATTCACAACCCAGTGCATCAGCTCTTTTTAATAATGCTCTCCATTTAATATGGGTGTTGCAAAGCACACAGGGATTAGGGGTTCTTCCGGCAATGTATTCATCTACAAAATTCTCGATCACAAAATCACCAAATTCTTCCCGGATATCGAGGATATAATGAGGGAAACCATGCTCTACCGCGGCCTGGCGGGCATCATTAAAGCTATCTACATTACAGCAGCCCGTCTCTTTTTTGCCACCCCCGCTGCCCGTATAATCCCATGTTTTCATGGTTATCCCCACTACTTCATAGCCTTCATCATTGAGCATGAGGGCGGTAATGGTACTGTCAATACCGCCGCTCATGGCTACCAGCACTTTTCCTTTCTTGCTCATTGTTGTGAAAAATTTTGAACCCGTAACAGACGGGACAAGCCGCAAATATACAAATAAACAGGGGTGAGGTTTGTTACGAAAAAGGGTAAAATTATAGAGTAAAGACCTTCCTATTAACCGCCATATCCTGAAGTTGTCCGTCTTGTTTTGGACGGCTGAAGATGTAGTCCATAAAATGGTTGATTTGTAGTCAACCTATTTCAGGACGAGGCACTGTCTTTAAATCCAAATTTATTTTTATTATTTTTACAGAGCCGAGAGGATGCAAACGCCGATTCGTCGATGGTTGTATACCTTGTTTAGCCCTTGTTTTACAGGGGCTAATTTTTTATCCAACTTCTGCGAAGTTGGGCCGAGAGGATTGCACCGCCTCCGCATCTCTGGTTGTATTTTTTGAATCATATTCAGGATCAAATATTTCTCCCTTCTTCCATAAAGCATAAATAGTTGTAAGGAGCTTCTTTTGAACAGCCACATAGCTTTTCATTTTTATCCCATGTCTTTCAAGGTTTCGTTCAAAAAAAACCTGATATTTTTTCACTTTGTATCTTACCACATTCAATGCTGGCATATGCAATGCACGTCTTATACGTGAATTTCCTTTCTTAGATATTTTTGTTTTACCCACACGCAAACCCGACTGACTTTCTACTACATCATATCCAGCGTAGCTTACTAGCTGTGATGCATTTTCAAATAAAAGAAAACCATTGGTTTCTGCAGCCAACACCGCAATTGTCAATGCTGCAACCCCTTTTATTTCTGCGATACATTTTACCTTGGCTGCTATGGATTCATTTGATGCAAGATGCTTGTAAATTGTCTCCCTGATTAACAGCAGCTGCTTTTCTGTTTCACTTATGATTTTTTTTAGGCTATGGATAATCATTTTGCTAGGGTACATGCCCAGTTCGGCAGCTTCGAGTTGGTTTTTAGTTGCAGTGATATTTTCCTGGAATGTTTGGTAAAGTCTTGTAAGGGCTCTCAGCTCATAAAAATAATCATCCATTGGTTGCCAGAGTTGCAAAGCCTGCTCGGCGCCCATGCGGCTAAGCGCTTTTGCATCAGCTTTATCATTCTTTGTTTTGATTCCTAATGCAGCTATATATTTTTTAGCTTTATTGGGAAGAATAACCGATACATTAAAGCCATTTTTAAATAAGGATAAGGCGCAATTCTCAAAATACACTCCTTTAGCTTCCATAATAATTACGACAGGTATATTTTTTTCACTTGCTGTATCCTTTACCCATTTCGCCAATTCAACAAAACCATTGTTGTTGTTTTTAAAAGTTCCAGACCGCAGAACCTTAACTTTTTGATTGCTGTCAATACCTGAAAAACAGGCATGAAAATCGTTTTTAGAAATGTCAATACCGACTGAATACTTGTTCATAAAATTTAGTTTATAAACAACGATTCTTCCCAGGCCCATGGCTCATAATTTTATTGTGCATGGAAGGATATACCGACCTGCTTAAGTACTGTTGTGGGTTTAGAAAGAAATTAACTGCCAGGGTTTTCCTATCAGACAGTATCAATAAATTGTACTTTGCGAACGTTAGAAGTTACCTGGCAGTTTGTTGTTTCTGTTCATATGCAAAGATATGAGCGAACCGCAGCCGATTGTTTCAACGTCAAGCCCTGCCAGCAATACTTTTGTTGGCTGTTGTTTTTCTGGCAGTAAATAATAATTGCCTCACTGCAGCTAAGTGTGAAAATACAACCAACGGAACTATACAGCAAGGCAACCAAATAAATGGGAAATATAAAAGCGCAATGTTAGGTTGGTCAAATGCTAATTTTTGAAATGAAAAGGGAGCAGACAATACTGCAATAGTAACTATATTTATGAGAAACCCCAGACATATAAAATTCCAAAACAATAATATTTTGTCACTGAGTGTTTTCTTAATGAAGCCAAAGTAAAATATGATCGGTGCTGTTAATCCCGAAATAATATCGAAATTTCTTCCTTCAAAGGTCATAATTTGAGGAACGGCCTTGTGTAGGAACAGCCAGAAAAGAACAAGCTCTACTAAAATCCTTATTGTATGCAACAACGTTAAGTATTTCGTATTTAAGTTATCAATAAATTTTTTGCCTGAGGCTGTAAAAAATAAAACAGCAATAAATGAAAGTGGTGGAGCAATCAGCATAAAAAAACGTGGCGGCAAAGTATCTGTTACTTTATAAAATCCCCTTAAGCCCAGAATAGATTGAGCTATCAACCAAATCAGTATAATACCAAGTGCGGTTTTTGAATGATTGGCTGCTTTGTAAAAGATAAACACTGTAAGACATGTTGTAAAAACTAAAATGATGCTGACATAAAGAGGTAAATTTTCCATTTGCTTATATTATTGGTGAATAATTATGCAAAGGAAAACTGAACAAAACTTATTCTACTTGCCAAATGGCAAGAAGTTAGCATGGCGTCTATTTTTTTGCAAACTCTTTTCTTATCCTGCTTAATGAAGTGTCCGTTACACCTAAATAGGAGGCAATGTATTTTAACGGGGCAAACTGAAATATCTCAGGATTGCTTTTGATAAGCATTTCATAGCGTTCTTCTGCCGTTTCAGTTATCATAGATAACATTCTGACTTTAAGAGAAG